>JAIXRT010000234.1 GCA_027485075.1 Cytophagaceae bacterium | reverse complement strand
CGGTGCGCTGACGGTACAAGAGGCCACGATATGACCGCGCCCATCGCGCTCAGCCGCATTCACCATGTGGCCTATCGGTGCAAGGACGCGAAGGTAACGGCGGATTGGTATGCGTATGTCTTGGGCATGGAATTCACCACGGCCTTTGCCGAGGATCATGTTCCGTCCACGGGGGAATATGACCCCTATATGCATATCTTCCTCGATTGCGGCGGCGGCAATGTCATCGCGTTTTTCGAACTGCCCAACCAACCCGAAATGGGCAAAGACCCCAACACCCCGGCGTGGGTCCAGCATATCGCGTTCGAAGTCACGGACCTTGACGCCCTGCTTGCGGCCAAAGCCCATATCGAGGCGCAGGGCATTGATGTGGTTGGGCCAACATATCACGGGATTTTCCGGTCGATCTATTTCTTTGACCCCAACGGCCACCGACTGGAGCTTGCGTGCAACATCGGCACGCCCGAACAATATGCCGAATTAAAACGCGTCGCGCCGTTGATGCTTGCAGAATGGAGCGAAACCAAAAAAGCCCCGCGCCATGCCGATTGGCTACACGTTGATCCGGACAAGAAAGCTTAGGCCTTAAGCGCCCGCGCAATCGGACATTGCGCCTCATTCACTATTTGAAAATGGTGCCGGAAGAGGCATCATATTAGTATTTTATACTATTGATTAAATGTAATATTTTTCAATAATTAATTGAAAGTACCACCAATCATACCCCCATATACCCTGACTGAGAGCGAACAGGAACGAACAGTAGCGAGCTAGGCGGCGTCAGCTTCGCACGAAAAAGCACCCCCACCCCACTTCAAAAACCTACCCAACGAGACCCCACCGGGGTGGCACCCCCCAATTGTGGCTGATGGGACCCACAGTTCCTTCTTACATATTATTCTGCGCGTCCGGTTAGTTGCGTTTCATTCACAGCCCGATGACGTTGATCGTCATGCAAACAATTTGCAAATGCGCAGCGCGGATAGACTTATTTGATGATAGACAGAAGGTCGATAATCTCACACATGATGGAACCTGAAGGTTGATGCAAGATATACCGCGTCCGCATCACCAACTAAAGGAGGGAGATACGTGGCCAGCACCGCTCAAAAATTCGCAGCAAAAATCACCATAGCGTTGTTGGCAGTGGTGTCGTCCACGTATCCAGCAAACGCGCAAAATGTCGCATTACTTTTGTTCGACGGTGAAACTGGGAAAAACTTTGTTGGTTGTTTAAATTGCGGCAAATACGATGCGAGTTCAATTTGCAATCGATATGGTGATTATGGCTCGCGCTACAGCGATAAGAGCATATGGAATAGGTATGGAGACTTTGGCTCTCGTTATTCAGGCAAGAGCCCGTGGAGCAGGTACGGCGACGGCCTAAAAATTGTCGACTCAGACGGTCGCTATTACGGTAAATTTACTCTGTCGAGCTTTGGGCGGTCCAAATTGCCTATCGTTCAGGCCATATTGGAAGCTTACGAGAAAAATGACGATTTGTCAGAGTTGCGTGACGCTCTTTGCGATAATTAAGTTTCGTTTAACTAGCGGTCGGATGCGCCGTAAGGTTGTCTATCCCGCGGAATGGACATCATAAAAGTTGCTCATATGAAGGCTTCAGGGCAAGTTGAACGAGCAACTGGTTACCTGCACACAGTCCTTCCATTTTCTTTGACGCAAGTAACCGTTACGCCATTCGCATAATAAGTTCGCGCCGCACCTTCCGAGCTATCGGGGACGGTCTTAGGTTTCTGCCTCACCGTTTTGTTGGCAGCCTTAGAGGTCAATGAAGATGGGGGGTTTTCAAGCGCGTTGCGCGCAGCCTCAGCCCTAGTTGCTTCCAGCGCTGCTTGCGCTTCCTTTGCCCGTCTGGCTTCTTCATTAAGTTCCGCAATGATAGCGTCACCTCTCAGGCAGACTGTATCGTAAAGTGGGCGAGCATGACGCCCAATCTTACGCATCTTGGCCTTGGGGTTAGAGGTTAAACGACCATCTATTCTCCAACCTACGTCGGTAAAGGTGTTAGCACTGCAATTAACTCGGTATGTAGCAGTCCTGATTTTGGAGTCCCACAGCCTCCCTTGGAAATGATTACCGAGGGCGAGGTCTACTTCCCACTCTCCCTGTGAGATCTTGGTTATTGTTCTTTTGTCGAACAGAACTTCATAGCCATCCGTTACGAACGGACGTGCTGGCATCGTGTAAAGTAATTCCCATACGCCACGGGTCGCCATCGTATACTCAAAGCTTGCCACGTCCTGAGCATGAACAGGCTCAAAAAAAGAGCTTGATGATAGAGCGATGCCGACAGTTAGATAATTAATAAGGCGCACACGCTACTACCTTTTTCTTCGCGCCGCAGGCTTCTTTTTGGGGGTGCATATTCGTGCTGCCTGATCGGCGATGTCTAGCCTATTTGCCGATAGGGCGATGGCCTTAGCGTCTTCGCACTCTCCAGCTTGGACTGCTTGAGAAATTATAGCCATAAATGCTTGCTCTTTTTGGACAGCGTAAGCTTGCTGGTCGGCGTACGCCTGCTGCTGGGCTAAGCGCGCATTTTCTGCCTCTATCGCGGCTTGCCGCTGTTTTTTTTCCCGGTTTTCCCGAGCAATTGACCCTATAATTGCCCCCAATGCGTAGGCGTCGGCGTTAGGATCACGTGCTTCACGTGTTTCACAACTCCACGTACTACCAAGCCAACGACAATCTGTATTGACCTGAGCAGAAGCGGGCACGGTCAAAAAAATAAGGGCCAAGATTGGCGTTAACTTTGAGAAACTCATGATCCCCCCATGCAGAAAAATTCATACAAATATCCCCATCGTTACCTTTTTAGATTATTGGCAACAAGAAATATTTGGTTTTGCTCTTTCATCTCGCCCCTTTAAAGCGAAAAAAATCCATGTTGCTTTAGACCTAGAAAATTAGGCAAATACCGTTCGAGCAACAGTCGTTTGATCCTTTCACATCATTGGATGATAGTTTCAGGTCGGCCCAACGGCGCTTCAACATAAATTCGATGAAGTAGCCTTCGGATAACTATTGGCGGCGGTAAGCCCTTCGTTCGCCGCACCAAAGAACGGCGGTGAAGTGAAATTCACCGTACCCGCCTCCGTTCTTCCGGAATTTCAAAATTTAGCTTTCTTTACAAAACTTTAAGACCGTTTCTGCTTTGCGGGCATAACTTGCACAGGTTTGCTATTTGGGAGAAAATAGGTTGTCTAAGGTGCTCATATGAGGGAGCAATTGATTACCTGCACACAGTTCTTCCATTTTCTTTGACGCAAGTAACCGTTACGCCGTTGGCAGAATAGGTTCGCGCCTCACCTTCCGAACTATCAGGCACCGTCTTAGGTCCCCGCGAAGCGGGCGGGCGTCTCTTGGTAAAAGTTTCAGGGCTTATGACTTTGGGGGCGGGTATTTCAAAGGATTCAGGCAGTCTGACCGTTGAAGGGTGCAGGCCTTTGCAAACCCAATCAAGTAAAATTGTGTCAAGTTTATATGGTCCGTCACGGTTTCCGGCGGGGTCTTGAAAAAAGCCATCGCCTGCGTCGCATCGGATGTAATACTTTCCTAATCCCATGTCAGCGAATGACGTTTTGACGTAGGCAATTTTTTTTGTTTCGTTAAAAAATACAGTGTTATCAGTTACACGGAAGTGAAAAAATTGTTTCTGGGTATTAAGCGCACCCCACGCGGTTATGAAATTTCCTTCTCTGGATTCGTAGGGGCATACATACTTGGCGTACTGTCCAATTATGCTATCCCGATCAATTTTATGTAGCTTTTTCCCTCCAATTACTTGGCGGCTCCTGAAGCCTCCCGGATATCTCCAGCCTACATGTGCCCAAGTACTGTCGGCACAGTCAAATTCAATCGTCTGCGCTCTGACGTGGTCAGCTTCTTTCTGGTTAAACATTAACGGATTAATAGGAGGCCCTAGAGTATTGATTTGGAACGAATTTGGAGAGCTTTTTACAATTGTATATGGGTCAACAAAATAAGTGTTCCCGTATGTGTCCGTGCTAGCCAACGCCCATTTACCCTGCGTGATCATTTGGCGCGCGGCATCACCTTTGGAAACTTCCGCATGCGCCGGGGTCGAGGGGACTGATATTGAAGTTATGCATGCGCAAAATGTTAGGCGCATCAGCAACTTGAACTTTTTTTTGAGAGCTTCTCTAAATCCCACGGCTTCCACCAAAAATACTGAGTTTATTATCGTGTAAATTAACACATTAAAGCAAAACTGTTATAAATCCATAGGCGTTGGCTTGCGCCCGCGCCACCGATGTCCAGAGGCAATACCCATGGCGAATGCGAGCGCTTCAAGCTCACGGAGCTCACACAGCCGCTGGCTGCGTTCTGCCTTCGCCTCTAGCGTCTCAAGACCCTTTTTATGCTGCGGATGGTTTGCGCCTCGCATGATAGTTTCTGGTTTGCGGGCGCCATGATAGCGGCAGACCAACATTCCATAAGCAGCTGGATTATGACATTGCTCGCCCAAGCGTGCCTTACACTTGGCTTTACAACGTTTCGTTTTGCCTGAGAGGATGTTCGGAAGGGGCATTGGTCTAATTTCTTACATTACATAAGCTGAGGTGTGCGCCAGACGGGCACTAGCTGAATTGTTCGTTGACCTCATCAAAGCAAGAGCAACGGTGGGGGTATCTTTCGCAGTGCTGCCCCCTGATCCCGAAAATACCCCCAATTGTACCCCCAAATGCGGGGGTATGTGGGCGAACGGTCCAGAACGGCGACGAACAACGAAAAATAAAATAGGTATGTTTTCCGGGCCTTTCAAGGCCAAGGATGAACATATTCGATCAGAAAATGGTGCCCGGAAGAGGACTCGAACCTCCACGCCGTTACCAGCGCCAGCACCTGAAGCTGGTGCGTCTACCAATTCCGCCATCCGGGCACAGGGTAGGGAGCGCGCTTAGCGGCATTTGAAGGGCTGTGTCAATGCAAAGGCGGGGGCGGCGGCATAATATTTGCGGGCACAATGCGCCCTTCATTGTCGGTTGGGTAAACGCCACAGCGCGGTTGCCACTTTCCGGATGGCGCACGCGTAAAATATCTGACAATTAACGGGCTTGATAAAAAGCTGCAGAGGGTAGGTCATGATGAAGCGGATGTTTTTGGGTGCGGTTGCGGCGATTGTTTTGACCACCGGGGCAGGAGCGCAACAGTTGGCATTGCCTTATGGTAGCCCGGTCACCCTCGCGCAGGCCAAAAGGATCGTCGCCGCCGCCGAACAGTCCGCACAGTCGCGCAATTTTACTATGGCCTTCGCCGTCGTCGAACCAACCGGTGAGCTTGTGTTGTTCCACAAGATGGACGGCACGCAATATGGGTCCGATCTGGTCGCCCGCGAAAAAGCGCGCACCGCTGCGCGCTTCAAACGGAGCACGAAAGCCTTTTTCGATTCCATCGCCGGCGGACGCAACGCCGTGCTAAGCCTGCCGGGTGTGGTTGCCATCGAAGGCGGAACGCCCATTGTCATCAATGGCCAAATCGTCGGTGCGATTGGCGTCAGCGGCGGGACATCCGAACAGGATGGCGAAGTCGCCGCTGCGGCTCTGCTGGGGTTGAAATAAACCACCGATAGTTAAGGTTGCCTGTTCCATCGAAGGAATATCATGTCCGTTCAGCGGCCTATTGCTTGGTCAGGGCATAACTGTGACTGAAATCCAAGATCGTCACACACGCCGCATAAGCGGCCGCACTGGAACAGCAGTGCGTGTAGAATGTAGACCACGGCGTACAACCGCGTGTACGTTGGGTGCGGACAATAGCACGCCGTCCGTCAAAAACCCGGCTTGGATTTCCATTTCCCCGATGGAATGGATTTAACTTTTGAGAGGAATGGTAGACGCTGAGGGGTTCGAACCCACGACCCGCTGATTAAGAGTCAGCTGCTCTACCAACTGAGCTAAGCGTCCCCATTTCGGGCTGGCCAGATGCGCAGGCCCGTTTGGAGCG
>JAIXRT010000248.1 GCA_027485075.1 Cytophagaceae bacterium | reverse complement strand
GGTTCGCTCATGGGTGGATTAGATGGAGTGAATTTAATGGAAGAGATTCCGTTGGCTTATATTGAAACAAATCCATACCAACCTCGTGAGTATTTTGAGCAGGCTGCTTTGGAAGATTTAGCTGAATCCATTCGTGTTCACGGTATCATTCAGCCGATTACTGTTCGGAAAACAGGAGCGCGTAGTTACCAATTAATTTCAGGTGAACGCAGATTACAAGCTTCGAAATTGGCTGATTTATCGCGTATTCCAGCGTATGTTCGTACGGCTGATGACCAACAAATGATTGAAATGGCGCTGATAGAGAATATTCAGCGTGAGAATTTAAATGCCATTGAAATCGCTTTGTCTTATAAGCGATTAATGGAAGAGTGTCAGTTAAAGCAAGAAGATTTAGGTGCGCGTGTAGGGAAAAATAGGTCAACGGTAACGAATTACATGCGTTTATTGAAATTGCCAGTCCATATTCAATTAGCAATCCGGGAGAATAAAATTTCTATGGGACATGCACGTTGCTTGATTTCTGTAGAGAATTCTACACTTCAGCAACAATTGTTCTCCAAGACAATTGCAGAGGAATGGTCAGTACGTAAATTGGAAGATGCCGTTCGTCAGTCAGCCGCAGGTAAAGTTGACGCGAATCCGCAAGTCAGTAAAGCGGTGAATGCCGAGGACCTACGTGCGTGGCAGCGCCAATTAACCGATCATTTCAAACTGCCCGTTTCATTAAAAATGGATGATTCAGGAAAAGGAGAAGTGAAGTTGCTAATCAAATCAGCAGCGGATTTGAAGCGCTTATTGGAATCTATCCAGTCCTAATTTTATGCGCAACTATGTTTTATTTCTTGTTGTATGGCTAGGCATATCGATGGATTTGAGCGCAATCCCTGTGGATTCGGTCTCCAATAAGGACTCGGTGGTAGCTAAGCCCGTACACAAAATTATTCCACGGGTTGCGACCATCAGATCACTTATTTTTCCAGGTTTAGGTCAAGCATATAATCGTCAATATTGGAAATTGCCTTTGGTTGCCGGGGCATTTGTGACGCTGGGGGTGATTGCCAACTACAATCAGGAGCGTTATCAGAAGTATAGAGCTTTTTATTACATCGTTTCTCCACGTGCAGATGATCCCAAATACATACCTCCAAGTACGGTTTCTGTGGTTTATGAAGATGGTTTGGCGCGTGATTTAGATGTCAATCAGTTGAAGCGAATAAATGATGGATTTCGTCGAAATCGAGATTATACCTATATTGGCATGGCTGTGGCTTGGGCATTTAATGTGATTGATGCGAATGTGAGTGCACATTTAAAGACTTTTGATGTCTCTGATGATATTAGTTTACAGATAAAGCCTATCCTTGATTTTGACCCTTTGTCAAAAGGTTTGGTATCACGTGTGACTTTATCTCTTAATTTTAAAAAATGAATGCTATGCGAATTGTCCTAATTGGATATGGAAAGATGGGGAAGGAGATTGAGCGCTTGGCGCTTGGTCGTGGTCATACTATTGTTGCGCGAATCGATGTTGATAATGCACATGAGTTAGCCAATTTAACTTCGCAAGAAGCAGATGTAGCAATTGAGTTTTCAAATCCAGCTTCTGCATTCACGAATATTTTAACATGCATCAAAAAGCAAATCCCTGTAGTTTGCGGGACAACCGGTTGGCTCGAAAAGAAAGGTGAAATAGAACAAGCTACAGCGGCGCATGATGCTACTTTTTTTTATGCCTCTAATTACTCTATTGGCGTAAATTTATTTTTTCAATTGAATCGTACGTTGGCCAAATTAATGGCACCACACCAGGCATACGACATCTACACCAATGAAATTCATCATTTAGAAAAAAAGGATTCACCTTCTGGAACAGCCATTACGCTAGCTGAAGGTATCATGGATGCGTATACTGAACGTACAACATGGGTAAATAATGAAATACCGCAACCCAATGAAGTACCTATTTGGTCGCAACGGGAATCCACGATTCCAGGCACGCATACGGTTAAATATATCTCCAAAGTAGATCAAATCGTGATTACACATGAAGCGTTTAGTCGGGAAGGATTTGCTCTCGGGGCCGTCATAGCTGCTGAATGGATTCAGGGTAAAAAGGGTATTTTGGGCATGGAAGATATGTTGAAATAAGTACGCCCACATTCATTAATTTTTTAATTTATACACAAGACATGAAGTCACCAGAAACAAAAAAACCAACCAACAAATCTGCTTTTAGAGAGTGGTTGGATTCCGTTATGTTTGCCGTAGTTGCTGCTACGTTAATTCGCTTTTTCTTATTTGAAGCCTATACAATTCCCACTCCTTCGATGGAAAGTTCTTTAATGGTGGGTGATTTCTTATTTGTAAGTAAAATGCATTATGGTGTGCGTACGCCAAAAACGCCTTTGCAATTGCCTTTGACACATCAAAAAATTTGGTTCACGAACTTACCCTCGTATTTACGTTGGATTGAATTACCTGTGTATCGTTTGCCTGGATTTACTGATATAAAGAAAGGGGATGCCGTGGTATTTAATGCGCCTAATTTTGAGGAAGATGGAGATGCTCCATTGGACTTACGTACGTTTTATGTAAAACGTTGCGTAGGTACACCAGGTGATGTATTGGAGGTAAGGGACCAACAAGTCATTGTGAATGGTAAGCCAATGGATAACCCAGAACGCATGCAGCATCCGGTTTTCATGAAAACAAAGGAGAACTTAGACGAGGCATTTTTTGATACCTATGGTATTCGAAATTCTCCAGATGCAAGTTATGATTCTGCGGATTGGTTGCCATTAGCTGATTCTTCTAATCAATTAGTTGGCTATAAATTGAATACCTCAAAGAAGCATATCGACGAAATTAAAGCTTTGCCATGGGCGAAATCATTTGATTTTGATTCATTTAAAGATCCTAAAGGAGTCACATTTATTGATATGTTTCCGCATGATACGGTGCAGTTTAAGTTTAATCGCGACTGGTATGGTCCGATTAAAATTCCAGCTAAAGGAATGACGGTTACCTTAGATTCTAAGAATGTAGCTTTTTATCAAGAGGCTATTCGTACCTATGAAGGTAATTCAGGTATTGAGTTGCAAGGAGGTAAATTGATTCAAGATGGTCAAGTTTTGAAAACCTATACTTTTAAGCAAAACTATTACTTCATGATGGGTGATAATCGTCACAATTCAGCGGATTCACGTTTTTGGGGATTTGTTCCTTCTGAAAACATTGTAGGTAAAGCTGTTTTTGTTTGGATGTCTCTTGACCCGAATAAAGGATTATTTTCTGGCAAGATTCGCTGGAGTCGAATTTTCAGATTTGTAGACTAAGTAAAAAGGCTTCCCGAGGGAAGCCTTTTTTGATTACAATACCTTGAGGACAAATCCTTTCAAGTAATTACTTTCTGGGTGGAAAAGATTAATCGGGTGATCTGGTCCCTGGGTCATTTGATGGATGACTTGAATTTCTCGGCCTACGGCGATACCGGCGGCGACAAGCATGTTATAAAACAATTCACGTGTAATCACTTGCGAACAAGAATAGGTAAATAGTAGACCATTCTTCTTGATTTTACGTAGCGCAAGCTCATTGATTTTTTGATATCCTTGCAATGCTTTATGTTTTGCATTCATGGATTTCGCAAATGCGGGTGGATCCAAAACGATTATATCAAAGTCTGTTTCACAATTTCTTAAGTAGGGGAGTGTTTCACCTACAATCGCTTCGTGTGTTTTAGTTTCCATTTTATTCAAATGGATGTTCTCATGAACTAAATCAATGGCTTTGGCAGAAGCATCTAATGAAACGACTGAATTAGCGCCAGCCTGCAAGGCGTATAATGAAAAGCCTCCTGAGTAACAGAACGTATTCAATATGTCTTTACCTGCGGCATAATGTGCTAATAATTTCCGATTGTCTCTTTGGTCCAAGAAAAAGCCTGTTTTCTGACCAGTAATCCAGTTGATAGAGAAAGAGATCCCATTTTCCTGCACGGTATAAGGAACCTTTACTTCTCCATAAACAAAGGCATTTGTACAGTTTTGTGCGTATTCTGTTGGTAATGTCTCACGCGATTTATCATAAATGGCTTTTACCTTTTTACCCAAAACTTTTTGAATGGCAGCGACGATTTCATCGCGATCGCGGTGCATGCCTATGGTATGTGCTTGAAAGACAATAACGTCTTTGTAAAAATCCATAATTAAACCCGGGCAGCCATCTCCTTCACCGTGAATCAATCGAAAGGCGTTTGTTTTGGGTAAATTCAATAACAAGCGAAGGTCCCAGGCATTTTGAATGCGGTTTTCCCAAAAGGCTGATTGGTCGCTGATTGGGTCAAATGAACAGATTTTTACCGCTATACTTCCGTGGTGAAAATGTCCCGTTCCTAAAAATTCATCGCGCGAAGAAAGTACGTTGACCCAATCCCCATCCTGTAAATTCGGACTTTGTTTTTGAATGGCTCCTGAAAATACCCAGGGATGAAATCGTTTAACAGGGGCGTCTTTGCCAGCTTTGAGTTGAATGAATTTTTCTGTCATGCTGCAAAATTGCACAAAATTATTTAAAGTCGGGTTGGCCAGCCTCAAGCCAGGCTGAATACCATACATTCCCCACGTGCTGAATAGCCTCATTAAATTGCGTTTCAATTTGATGGTTTAAAAGCTTGTGGTATTCTTTTACATAGGCGGGTGCATAGGTTTTGGTTAGCAAGGATCCCTTTTTGAGGAAGATATATTTGGCTTGAGGCTTCGTGCGTGCGTTGAGTTCAGCCTCTTGTACGAGCAAGGTTTTTACGTGTGTATGTGCCTGAAGTATCCAATCCCACGTTTCCTTTTGAAGATCCGGGATGTAATGCGCAGGTGCCGCCCAATCTTCTAGGTCCGCCTGAAGCATTTCGGGTATTTTGGATTCCCAGAAAGCATGAATACCCACTTGGTTCGTTTTTTGGCCGTCGTAATTGGAGGTCGTATGTAGTGGAACATGGGCATCTGCGATGTAATGGCCAAGTTCTGCAGAAAGTTTGATTACAAATAAGGTATCTCGGTTCAAAAAGGCATGTTTTAGCCTATTTTTCATGATGGGAATGATCCATGGTACAATGCCATGTTGCTGTAATGTGTCTTTGGTATAGATTAGGCTTGCTTTTTCAAACGTCAGGTAAGCTATTTGATTCAGTTCATACTGATCTAAAT
>JAIXRT010000137.1 GCA_027485075.1 Cytophagaceae bacterium | reverse complement strand
GGTTGATTCTTGATTTTAGGGAATTACAGAAATTGAAGTCGACGTATGTAGATGCACTTCCGCTTTTGATTTCGCCAAAGACAGGTCGGATCCACACCTCATTTATGCAGGCGGTTACGGCCACGGGTCGTTTGTCTTCGAAGGATCCCAACTTGCAAAATATACCTATTCGGACTCCTAGAGGCCGTGAAATACGGAAAGCATTCATTCCACGTGATGCAAATTATCAAATTCTTTCGGCTGATTATTCGCAGATTGAATTGCGCATCATGGCTGCTTTTGCCAAAGATGAAGCGATGTTAAATGCATTTAACCAAGGTATTGATGTGCATAAAGCCACAGCGGCGAAGGTGTTTAAAGTTGGCCTAGACGAGGTTACCTCAGAATTACGCCGACGTGCCAAAGCGGTCAATTTTGGAATCATTTATGGGCAGTCGGCCTTTGGTCTTGCCGGTTCACTTGGTATTTCGAGAACTGAAGCAAAGGAAATCATCGATCAATATTTTGTTGAGTTTCCAAATGTTAAGTCTTACATGGACGCGACAATTACGCAAGCACGTGAACTAGGTTATGTAGAGACGGTTTTAGGTAGACGACGTTATTTACGTGACATTTTATCTGCCAATATGAATGAGCGGAGCTTTGCGGAGCGAAATGCAATTAATGCACCGATTCAAGGCTCAGCAGCGGATATGATCAAAGTTGCCATGATTCAGATTCAATCGTTTATTGAACGGGAAAATCTCAAATCGCGTATGATTTTGACTGTGCATGATGAATTGGTTTTTGATGCACATGTAGATGAAATTAATTACCTTCGCACCAAAATTAATGAAATTATGTGTCAGGCCATGGATTTAGGCGTGGCCATGGAAACGGGTATAGGGGTTGGTATGAACTGGTTGGAAGCCCATTAATAGATAGGTTTTGAAGATATCGATTGCACTTTGTACCCTAAACGGAGAGAAGTTTCTCCGGACGCAGCTGAGTAGTTTTGTGGACCAAACCATGCGGGCCGACGAGATTATTGTCTGCGATGAGGGTTCTACGGATCGGACCTTGGAGATTTTGGAGCAATTTGCAGATCGACTTCCTTTGGTGATTCACCGCAATCCAGAACGTTTAGGAACCTATCAGAATTTCCAGAAAGCATTATCCCTATGTTCAGGGGACTATATATTTCCAGCTGATCAAGATGACTACTGGGATCATCAAAAAATCGAACGTATTTCTACCTATTTTAATCACCACGATCAAGCTGAAGTAGTTTTCACGGATGCTTTGTTGGTGGATGAATTTGGCCAAATTTCGGGCAAAAAATTGTGGTCTACTTTCCGTTTTCGTGAGCAGCAGCAGCGGGAATGGCGTGCCGGAAAATCTTTAGATATTTTATTGGATGGTAACCGCGTTACCGGTTGTACACTAGGTATTCGTAAACGGTTTTTAGATAAAATCACTCCATTTCCAACCAATTTACCTAGCTATTTCTTGCATGATGCCTGGATGGGTATTTCAGCTGCTTTGGAAAATCGCATTGATTTTATCCCGGCAACGTATGTTCAGTACCGTTTACATTCAGAACAACAAGTAGGCGTGAAAGGAAATCCGGGGATACCGCCCACACTCTGGGAGCGTATGCAACGTCCGCACGAAGATAAGGTTGGGCCATACCGGAAAAAACTGGAGTATTTGGTCGCCCTTCGCGATGCGGTAGCGGTTAAATTTCCAAACCAACGGTTTGAGCCGCTGGATACTCGCATTGAATATTGGGATCGCCGAGCAAATCTTCCGGAGGCAAGATGGAAGCGTTTAAAGAAAACGTTACAAAATTTGATTTTAGGTAACTACCATCGCTACAAGGATATTGATTCTCCAGCTGAAACACCGTATTTAATGTTCTTAGGAGATTTAATCGAGTAAAACATTTCGTGTTTTTTTTCGTTTCATTCTAAACGAAATCATATGAAAGTATTTCCATATTTCTTATTTGCAATGGCATTGGCATTCCAAGCCTGTAGTCAAACGCCTAAAACACCTATATCCATGGACAAATTACCGGTAACTGAAGCTGAGTGGAAAGCGAAGTTAAGTGAGGACGAATACTATATTTTACGTCAAAAAGGTACTGAACGTCCTTATACAGGTAAATTTCTAATGCACAACGAGCAAGGGTATTACACCTGTCGTGGTTGTGGAACGCGTTTATTTAAATCAGACTCCAAGTTTGATTCGCATTGCGGCTGGCCTTCCTTTGACAAAGAAATCAAGGCTGGTGTTATCAAAGAAACGGCTGATTTAACCTTGGGTATGCGTAGAATTGAGATTACATGTGCCAAATGTGGTGGTCACCTAGGTCACGTATTTGATGATGGTCCGACGGAAACAGGTTTGCGTTATTGTGTGAATTCCGTTTCTTTGGGATTCGAGAAACAATAACTCTTATTAATTGTGTAGAGACGCTTAACCTCCCGTCTAAAATATATTATATGAAAAAGACGTGAAGTATCGCGTCTCTACAAATAAAATAGACGCGAGGTATCGCGTCTCTACATTTCAATTACAATAACGTTTTTGTCCACTGCTTGGTCATGCTTGCTGCATCACCCATGCCTATTTGCTTGTCAACCATCTTGCCGTCTTTGTAGAATTCCAAGTAGGGGATGGATTCGATTTGCTTGGCCTTGGCCAATTCTTGGTTGGCATCCACATCAATCTTAATCAATTCTACCTGGCCATTTTGTGATTTGATCCACGCTTCTAATACTGGACTTAATTGCTTGCACGGGCCGCACCAAACTGCATTGTAATCCACAATTACGAGTTTCTTACCTTTGATTTGATTATTGAAATCAGCTAGGGTCATGCCTTCAGCTGCTTTTGGACTAGAGGCATCTGTTGATACGGGTAGGTTGGCTGATTGCCAGGCCAACATCCCTCCGCTGAGGTTCGTGATGGATTTGAAGCCCATTTCTTTCAACTGATTCGCTGCAGCACTTGAACGGCCTCCTGATAAACAATACACAAATACGGGTTTGTCTTTATCCAGTTTCGAAGCGACCTCTTGGAACAAATTGCTCGAGATATCGGCTAAAATAGCCCCCTCAATATGCCCATTATTGTATTCGTCGATTGTACGAACATCTACGATTTGCTTATCATCCGAGGATGCCAATTGGCTTTGAAATTCTGTGGCTGACACTTCTTGTAGTCCTTCTTGGTTAGAACAAGCGATTAACGAAGATGCGATTAATAGAGAAAGGATTAATTTTTTCATTTGGTTAGTTCATGTTGAGTTAGCATAGAAGCAAAAGTTTTGGACTAGCGACTGACGACTAGCGACTAACGATTATCGACTGGAATGCTGTTTAATTATTCCTTCC
>JAIXRT010000277.1 GCA_027485075.1 Cytophagaceae bacterium | reverse complement strand
TCCCCATTAAACGTATAAATCAACCCATCTTTAAAGTCATTCGCGCTGACGGCTAGCCACCAGCTCCAAGAAGTTGCGTTTGCATCATGAATATCTGAATGGATGACTTTGGCGACATAGAGCGCTGTTTTCATACCTAAATCCACTCCGTTGCCTTTGATTTCACCTGCGTTATCTCCTAGAATACAAAATTCGGATTGCCAATAATTGACTTGTGCTTCTTGTGCTTTTTTGCCAACTGCCTGTCGGAGTGCCACACGTCTGCTCGTGGGCGACGTGGTAAAATAACTATGGCCAGCGATGACCTTTTCTACTGTAGGTTCATTGCCAAGGTAGTTCGGGGAATTTGCATTGAAAAAATCATCGATTTGGCCATCTTGACCAGGTCGATTGCTTGTAGGATCAACCAAATAATTCAGTTGGCCCGCCTCAGGAATCACAATCCTAGTTTTGGTATTTGTTTGTTGGAATTTATAGGCAAGCTTACGTGTTGCCCAGGCTAAATCCACATTGTTTATCGGTGTGCCTTCTTGCGAAGCTTCGCCCGATTTGCCTGGTCCCCAATCCCACTGGGGTTCATTGAATGGGCTTAGGTAGGTAAACTGAAAACGATTGGAAACAGCCGTGATGAAATCCGTCCAGGCATCAATTTTTTCCTTATTGAAGTTCCATTCAGCTAATTTTCCACTCCCGATCGCTAATCCATTTTGGGTCATTTGGACGGGAGATGAATTCAAAAATCCCAACGTATAGGGAACACCGTGTTTCTTAGCCGCGTCCAGGAAAAATTGTTGGCCTTTTTGTTTTTCCCAATCATAGGTGTTGTCAGTCAGAAAACTTTCGGCACGTCGCCATTCGTTTGAGATTTTACTGGCTGGCCCTTGCTCAAAACTTCCAGCTCCGATATTGAAACGCCATAGCGAAAGTCCAATTCCTTTTGGGGAACCTGAAGCGTCTGTTTCCAGACTAAAAAGCCATTCAGCGATTTGCTTTTTTTTGCTTTCGGGATAATATTTTCCGATCATGGCCATGGACCAACAGTCCGACGCGCCGAAGCTGTGCATCGTCTGAAAGGTCTTGTGGGTATCGAAAGATATTTGTTGGCCCTCTGCTTGAAAACACAACAAAACCAAACTGATCCAAACGTATTTTTTCATTTAAATCGGGCTGCGTCTATCACTAAACATAAACCGGCTTGAAACACAACCAGTGCGCCTGTTCCATACCAAAACCACTCGCCACCTTGTAGTTTTGTCATTCCTGCATCTATGGCTAAGGATAAGCCGCTTCCTGTTAGGAGTAATCCGCTGGTGGCTTGAAGTACCCAGCGGGTCGTAGATTTTTGATTCATCAGTTTAATAAGTTAGAATAGATTGGCTTTCGGGTGTAGGTATCGTCAAACAAGAGTGGATATTCCTTTGGTCTTTTAAAGTATCCACGTAACCAGGAATCTCGATCGCTAACATTCCAGAACGTAATGCCGTATTGTTGGTGTTTCGGCAGTTTTTGATACGCCTTAAAAACAAGCTCAAATTTTTCTTGTTGGGCCTTTTTGGCTGTTTCATGGTAGACAAATGTGGAATCATTTTTTGGATTCACGGCGATGTCTAATTCAGAAAAATGGATGGTCAGCCCCGTCTTCGCAGATTGATTAATCACATCAACAAGTTCTTCATTTTTGGAGTTGATATTGATGTGCATTTGTAGCCCGAGCCCATGGATAGGAATTTTTCGGGCTTGTAGATCTTTGACTAGATTTAATATGGCTTGCATTTTTTTGGGCTTACCGTCTTGGCCATAATCGTTGTAAAATAGGATGGCATTTGGGTCGGCTTCATGGGCCCATTGGAAACTTTTTGCAATGTAATCGGGGATGTTTTTTGACCAGACAGTTGGCCGTAAACTACCATCATCTAAGAACGATTCGTTGACAACATCCCAACCGGCCACTTGGCCTTTGTAATGTTTGACAACGGTTTGGATATGATTTTTTAGCATTTCTTCCCAGGCTTGAGTATCGCCTGAAAATTCATTCATCCATTTGGGTACTTGATTGTGCCAAACCAGGGTATGTCCATGGACACGTTTTTGCGTGGCTTGCGCAAATTTCACAAGTTCATCTCCTCGGCTAAAATCGAATCGACTGGCTTCGGGGTGTACCAACATCATTTTCATGTGGTTTTCGGCCGTGATGCTATTAAACTCGGTCGTGGCCACGTTTCGGTAGGCCTCATTTTCGGCTAATAATCGGGGATTCAAGGAAGCGCCAACAAGGAATTTGACGCGATCTTTTAGGTAGGGGTCTTGCCCATTTGCTATAATTGGAGTAGCAAGTAAGAGGCAAAATAGGATAGATTTCATGCGCTAGAGGTTTCTGCAAGATAAAAATAAATGTCAAAAACTAGGATAGTACTTGTAGGCAAGGGCGCATTTGTTTAAGTCTTTTTTTTCTATTAACTCGCTAAAACTTATCTGATAAACCTATGAAAAATACATTTCCTATCCTCATGCTACTAGCTTGTTTGATTGCTACATCAGTACAAGCACAATCTCCCAAAGTTCTCGTTGTCACCGCCCATCCGGATGATGAAACTGGATTTTCGGTAACCATGTTTAAAATCACGCATGAATTAAAGGGTATCGTTGACATGGCTGTCATGACCGATGGTGGAGGCGGATTTGCGGATTCTCAATTGGGAGCCATGTATTACAATTTGGATTTGACAGACTCCGTTGTGGCGAGGACCCATTTACCTATGTTGCGAAAGCAAGAAATTCTGAACGCGGGTAAAATCATGGGGGTACGAAATATCTACTTTATGGAGCAACCGGATGATTGGTATACCACTGACCCCAAGCCCTACATTTCAGGTAAAAATTGGGATATTCCTTATGTAGAGCGGCGAATGGATCGCTTACTTGCCGACCGCGAGTATGATTTTGTAATTACGATGTTACCACATGCGGGCCAACATGGCCACCATAAAACTTCCGTATTAATGGCTTTGCGTGCTGTACAGCGCTTTAAGGGCGCAAATAAACCGATTATTATTGCCGGGAGTCCCATGTCGGCAACGAGTAAGCCCACGGAATATACTCAATTAGACGGCTATCCAGAGACGAGAATTAATCCAAATACACCTACGGTGACCTTGAATCGTGCATTTCGATTTAAGGAAAATGATAAAGTAAGCTATAAGATTGTGGCCGACTGGGTGATAGGAGAGTACAAATCACAAGGAGCGATTCAGGAAAATGGAATTCATAAGACTGATTTGGAGGTCTATCGCTATTACGATATCAATGATCCCAAGGGTTTAGTGAAGGTTCAAAAACTATTTGAAACTTTGGCAAAAAGTGGGTTCGCAGCACCCTAAGTCTCCTGAATTTCTACTTTAAATTAATACAATATCAAGTAACCTATGTTTGATTTTATTCCCTACCTGTCTTTTTTAACAAGTGGCATTGGGTTATTTTTTATTTGTTATTTATTGGTTCGTTATGGTCGTTCCACCCACATTTATGGGCTATTATACATTATTTTCGCTCTCGTATTTTTGGAGTTTTACATCTATGCATTGACATCAAAGCATATTTATAACATGCTTTTTTTACTTCGAACGCCCAATGTCATCCGGGCCTTCTTGCCGATTGTCTTGTTCTTATATGTTCGCAATATGCTAAATCCTACGATTCAAATGCGGGGGGTAGATTGGCTTCACTTTATTTTTCCAATCTTGGTATTCGTGGGTGTTTTACCTGATTTACTATTAGATAGCCCATCAAAAAAAGCTATTTTGGATGCGTATTATGTGCAGAATAATTCATTTATAAACACACCATCCGGTTGGATACCTGCTGGATTTGTGCAGCCCATTTCGATTTTGGCGGGTGTTGCGTATGGATTTGTATCGGTAGGCTATATTTTCTTTACCCAAAAGAAATTTGGAATGGAATACGCGTACATCAATAGGCAATCGTTGATTTGGTTGAATTTATTAGCGGGAGCTGTCACCATCTATTTTTTGCTTCAGTTGTATCAGTACCTCAATTTATTTATTAATAATTCCTTTGATCCACCATCGCAATTAATCAAATGTATTCTATCTATTATCTTGTTTGGGTATTTTATTACGACACCTAATGTGCAAGAAAATATAGATGGGTGCATATTACCGGTCGATAAAGTTACTCCGTCCGTACTAGATGTTGTACCTAATTTATTGGCAGCATATCAAACAGATAAAATAGCGGTAAAGTTGGATCAACAGATAAAAAATTCTCAGGCTTTTTTGGATTCAACTCTTGATTTGAACGCGTTGGCAATATTGACTGATATGACCTCTGCTAAGTTATCTAAATATATAAAAACCTATTACGGCATTTCTTTTGTGGAATTAATCAATCGGTTGCGTATACATTATTTTCTAGAGCAGCGACAAGCTTTTGATCAATATACCCTTGAAACGTATATATACCAGAGTGGCTTCGCGAGCCGTTCGACGTTTTATGCTGCATTTAAAAAATACATGGGGGTGAATCCCAGTTTTTACCTCAAAGAATTGAACGAATAGTCCTAAAGCTCATTATCTGTTTTGTTCCTAATTCTTTATTTGGAACATGTTTAATTCTCATGTTAGCTTTCGTAGTTTATTTGTCATCAAACTTGCGACTTTTAATTTAATCTTTAAAACGTAAAAAAATGAAAAAGCTATGTATGGTGATCACCGTGGTTGCAGCTATGTTTGCATGCGGTCCAAAAACAGAAACAAGTAAAGCGGTAGATGCGACATCAGATGCCTTGGGTGGAACGATGACTAGTTTGGATGATAAATCCAAAGCTATTGAAGCCCAATTGAAAGCATACGCAGAACAAGACACCAGTTGGTCGGGGGATGCATTTGCAGATAACATTCAAGTGTATTATCCCAGTGACACGCTCGTAGACATTAAAGATAAAAAAGCATTTTTGGCAGATTTTAAAGGCCAATACAAAAATTGGAAAAATGTCAAATTTGACCGTCTCCGTGTGATTACATTAAAATTGAATAATGGCGAAGTATGGACTAATATTTGGGGTGTGATGTTGGCAAAAGGCAATTTCACCGGGAAAGATATTCTAATTCCATTGCATCGTGCGATGTTGTGGCAAAATGACAAGGTTGTTCGTGACATCCATTTGTATGATACCAAATTAATTATGGAGGAGTTAGCAGCTAGAGCTGCTGCTGGTGAGTAATCGAATTATTTATTAAGTGATAGGAGGGAGACGTGAGTCTTCCCCCTTTTTTTGGACAAGATTACTAAAAATCGAGACAAACTTCTGCACCCTGCGTAAGGTTGATTTACGTGGTAAAATAGAACTTGGAGCTTCAATTGTTTCATTTAAATTTTACCCATCATGAAAAAAATTACACTCAGTTTAATGACATTGTTGTTTGCCTTCCAGCTTACAGCGCAATCAACCGAAAAGACCTATTTCTTAATGAATGAAAGTAGGGTATTGGATACCGACATTTACAAGAAAAACTATCCTGCTATTCGTAATTGGTGGGTGGCGGCGACTAAAGGTATTACATATAATTTTGCAGCACATACCTCCGAGTCGGGTCGAACCTACAGTATGGTTTTTGTAAAGGGTGAAGAAAATTTGGGTAGGTATGTTGGCTCACGCTCAAGTTTATCCGAAAGAGCTGCCTCGGATTTAAAGAGCATCACTGCTGAGAATACTGCGAATCGCTCACAAGCTATCCAACGTTCTGTTTGGGTACAAGCGACAAATATTTCGGTCATGGTTCCTGATTTTAAAGTGGAGAACTACGATTTTCGGAAGGTTGTACTCTTTACTGTTCCGTTCGATAAGATGGCTGAATACGATAAATTAATAGAGCAAGCGAACGCAGAAGATAAGGCTATTGGTATTTCGTACAATTACATTATGTACAAAGCGGTGGATGGTTATCCAAATAATACGTACATGATGATTCTTCCTGATAAATCACGTTTACAATATTACACGCACCAAGAAGAGCGCAATGCAAAACGTAAGGGACAAACGAAATTGGCCGAATTAAATAAGAAAGCGAGTCAATTACGTACCACGATTCGGATGGATCATTTAAGCAGAGTTGCTGGTCAGTAAGATTAAAAAATCTACAAGAAATTATAGTAAATTGCTTTTTGTCAAAAGCCCTATTTAATTTTAGTTTCTAAACATTATGGGGTGCTTGGTTTTGTAAAATTTACCAAGCACCCTATTTGTGAAAATATCCTTGTTATGAAAAATATGTTTCGTCGAATCGCTCTCTTGCTAATTTTAATTGGATTAGTATTTACCGCCCAAAGTCAAAATTTCACATCCCTAGCTAATTTTTTACAAGCTGAGGTTCAGGCCAATAAACTGAAAGGCGTACATGGTCTCGTTTACCACAAGAATAAAGTGGTATTCAATCAATTTTATGGAGATCGCGACGCGGACAATAAGATTCCCATGACGGGCAAAGAAATTTATTACTTGCAATCCATGTCAAAACCCATTATTACGGTGGCACTCATGACACTTTATGAGCAAGGTAAATTCCAGTTAGACGACCCTGTTGAAAACTATTTACCTGAATTTAAAAATCTGCGCGTGGTGAATGATGTTAATAAGGGTATGTCAAGTGGAAATGTTCCTGCTCAAAACAAAATCACGATTAAACAACTGATTAGCCATACCTCTGGTATGTCCCATGGAATTACGCAGTTAAAAATGGATCGGGAAATATGGAACACAATTTTGTTTGACCAAAGTTTGACGACGATTGAAAGACGTGTGGCAGCCTTGGCAAAGATTCCTTTATCCCATCAGCCAGGGACCAAATGGAATTATTCGTTTGGCCCAGATGTAGCTTCTCGATTAATCGAGGTATTAGCTGGTGAAACGACGGATGCTTATTTGAAGCGGACTATTTTTCAGCCTTTAGGTATAAAGGATATGGGATATAATCTAAGTCCGGAGCAAGAAAAGCGGGCAATGGTGGTGTACGATTTCGAAAACGGAAAGAAGTTGGTCCGCGCGAAAATGCAACCTCAAAGCACACATGTAACTGTCCATGCTGGTGTGAATGCCTTGTGGGGTACCATGGAGGATTATTTAACTTTTGCTAAAATGCTCTATTTTGGCGGAACGTTGAAGGGGAAACGAATCTTGAAGAAAGAAACGGTGGACTTGATGCAAGTAGACGTTACGGGTGAATTGACTCGTAAGCCTGATCAGAATTCACGTATTTACCGCATTGCCAATGGCATTTCCTTGGATGAAGATGGAAGTACTAACCTGGAACCGGGATATGGATTTGGCTTGGGTTTTGGCATTTTGACTAATCCGATGGTGGCTAATAAACCGAATGTCTCTGCCGGAGAATATTTCTGGAGCGGAGCTAATTCAACCCATTTTTTTGTCAATCCAAAAGATGAGGTGATTGGTATTTTTATGACCCAAATAGGTTCATTAGCAGCTCCAAATCCATATCAATTCTATTTTGGAGATGAGTTTAGAAAAGGGGTTTATGCGGGCATTAAACCTGCTGCCACCAAGAAAGTGTCCATGGAAGTGGTTAAGCCAGTTGAGGTAAAAGCTCTGGGATTTGACCAAAAAGTTTTGGATGAATTCCAACAGGAGGTGTCCAAAAGTATCCAACAAAAAGAGATTGCTGGCGCAGTTACATTAATCGCTCGAAAAGGCAAAATCGTCCATTTTGAAGCGAAAGGTGAGTCGCAAATGGAGACACATATTCCGATGCAAAAAGATGCTATTTTTCGACTAGCATCCATGACCAAGCCGATTGCGTCCCTGGCTTTGTTATTGTTGATGGAGGATGGTAAGTGTAGACCCAACGACCCGGTGAGCAAGTATTTGCCTGAGTTTGCTTCCCAACAAATTTTAGTTACCAAAGACAGTGTGGATGGGGTGTGGATGTATAAGACTCGAGAAGCAACTAAGCCCTTGTTGATTCGTCATGTCCTAACGCATACAACTGGCCAGCCAAGTGCCTATGGAGGAAATATGCCGGAAGCTTACGCAGCCATTACGAAAAATGTCTACAGTAGTAATATTGAAAATTATGTGAAGAAATTAGCCAAATTACCGCTAACGCATGAACCAGGTGAAGGCTGGATTTATGGTCCAGGTTTGTTGGTAGCTGGTCGTATTGTTGAAGTACTCAGTGGCATGCCTTTTCAGGATTTTGTTCAGAAACGAATTTTAGATCCGTTAGAGATGAAGGATACCCATTTTTTCTTGGAGCCGAAAGATGCGCCTCGCTTTACGTCCTACTATCAACCAGATGGTAAAGGAGGTTTGGCATTGTTAGATCCAGGTTCTGAGAAAAGTATTCGAATTAGCGGTTCAAAAACGTATTTTTCCGGTTCAGGTGGATTGCATTCGACCGCGATAGATTACTTTAAATTTTGCCAAATGGTCCTCCAAGATGGTGAGTTGAATGGGGTGCGAATAGCTAAACCTTCCACGATTGCGATGATGAAAACGGATCAAACACCGTTGAATTTGGAGGCGGCTATTACGCCTACGGATGATTTAAAGAATAATGGATTTACGTTTGGTTATGCGATTAAACGCAAGGATATCGGGAATGACCCACGCCCCGCTGGAACGATT
>JAIXRT010000254.1 GCA_027485075.1 Cytophagaceae bacterium | reverse complement strand
CATGTGATATAGCCGAACCGCCTCCGCTTCGTTTCTTGCGACAAACTTGCCATCCTCATACATTACGGCGAGATTAAATTGAGCTTGACGGTCACCTTTCTCCGCAAGAGATCGAGTGGAAGAATAATCTACACTTGTTGGTTCGCTGGTATCGTTCTGCTCAGCACTTATCGGCGATGCAGCAAGAAAAAAGACTAAGAATATAGACATGGAATTCTTCATTTATCGTCTCTCTAAAAATCCAAACATAGCCATTTTTGCTGTGAGTTTAAGACAACATTTCGCAATCGTGTCTCAATCTTGAAGCAATCCATCAAACATTAGCAAATTCACAAAAACCATCCAGCACCAAATCCGTTGGTCGGCAGTGAGCAAGCTTCTCATCTCTGAGGGTGCCAACCTCGTTGGAAGTCAGTTTGCATTGGTATGACTGAAAAACGGCAAGGTATGGGTTATACTAGCATTGCTATTAATGCGAGCCATCGCCGGTGTCACATGAGCAGCTGGTAGATTCCGTGAATGTGATCTGAAGAGGCAGCTTAGTGGTTGGACAGCAGACCTAAATAATACTAAGTTTTGAACTTAATTTAGAGTGGGCAGAGAAAAATGAGAGCTAAGTACCTTTTTGGAGCAGCCTTGATTAGCTTTGCCTCGTGTGTGCCTGCAACCGCGACGACTGAACTCTCTGTTCAAACATTAGATATGCGGAGTGAGCTATGCACTGTAACCGCTGCTGCAAATGACGAGCTTTCAGTTCAGTCAAAAAATTTAGTTCGACAGCTAGATGTTGCCCTAGAAGTTAATACGAAGTTTCAGAGATTTACCAAATCTCGGAAATGGAAAGCTGGCGTGGCAATGGGTGAGCAGATGAACGCGGCTGAAGCGTTGGAATTTGGTAAACTTCAAGAGCAAACAAGCAGTTCTATTTTGTCCATCTTAACTGAGTCTAAACGTGAGCGAGACATTAAAGTTTTTGCGAAAATGGCAAAAATTGCTGAGCAGATTAGCACTAATAGCTTCGTTCTACCCGCTGATACGAACAGCGAAGAATACATCTTGTCTCTCTTTGTGGTTGGGGGGCAAAAAATGTCTCCAGTAAGCGATGACGCTTACTATGAGAGCCTGTCGCAACGCGGTGACTGCAATTTGGAACGTGCCTTAATCAGCAACGCAGAAAGGGCGCTCGACAACGAAGATGCGCTAAAGCGGTTAGAAAATTTCCAAAAGACCGCTGAAAGCTTTGCAATTAAATACGGTAAACCCATAGACCCAGATAAAATGACAAGCGAAGATAGAAGTTTGTTTGAAGCTGGATTGAAAGCGGTTGATGAGATAGAAAGGCTTATTGCGCATTCTAAAAATTTAGTACTCATTGCTCAGTTAGAAGCTGTCTCGAAATTGCAATTGGCAGTGCGCCGCCAAAGCCAATACGAAGCTCCAGGAAACCTAAATCACATCTCAGTCGTTTGGGATGAATGGAGAAAAAATGGCAAGATTACGGATGAGCAGAATGAGCTAACAAGAACTACGAATCTTATAAACGAGAAAATTCCAACAGATTTTATGAAAGATGCCGAAAAAGAAAATTAAGCATAATTTTAATCAAAGCAGCTTTCATCGCTTATTGGGTTCGTTTTATAATCACATTGCTTATTAAATTTTCTTTTATATCCTTCGGCTCCCATACAAAGAGCAATATAGTTGTGATAATAGGTGTCACTGACCTCGTTCTTTAGATTATCCTGAGCATGGAACTTACATTTGTAAAGCGCCTGCTCTTTTTTGCTGAGTGACCCACAGCCCATTAGAGCAAAAGTAATTAAAATTATCAGAGAGATTTTTGTCATCATTCAGGAACTCTTTTGATCGTAGGTTGAAAGATCATTATCTTTTTTCCAGGCAGGTGTCTTCAGATCAATAAACATCACACTACCCTAGCTGGCAATTGCCAGTAAATAAAATATCACCGTTCATAATTCTAAAATTCATCTCTCCATTTTTTTGATATACATCAACCTGAATATATTGTGTGTGAATATATGGACCAGAAGATGTTGATATTACTTTATATGATTGCTTTGTTGAGCCAAAATCAATCACAGTATTTTTATAGTAATCATTACCAAAATCTTTGAATTTATAATTACCAGTTTCTCTATTTAAGACAAATTTCTGACCTATGAATTGTCCATATACGCCGTTTTTGTACAATCCAATGAATTCTAATATTTTATGGCTAAGACTAGTTTCATCACTAAATTTTACTAAACTTGAATCTTCTTCAAATTGGTAAACATTCTGTACGTCACAAACCAGATTTTTGAATTCCAAATATTCTGAAGACGGATATCGGTCTGGCTCCATACTAAATATAGTAGCGTGTGTTTGCGAAAAACCAGCTGCCGATATCATCAAAGCAGCGCCCAATATGCTGATCTTTTGGTGTTTTTTCATGCTGTCCAAGCCTCTATGAAAAGTTCAATATAAAAGGAGGTGTGATTTTACTAAACGCACAGTGCTGCATCAAACGGCATTCTCACACTTTTCAACCGTTACCAAGCCGACCTTCTTGCCAATTTTGTCTACATACAGATAGGTGTAGATAGCGCCTGATTTCACCATCAGATTGCTAATAGCATCGCCGCAAATTAACTCATTTGCATTATCGGCAGCCTCTTTCGACATAGTTGCCCAGTCAATCTCATCCTCTCTCAATGAGATCATATGAGTGTATGTTAGATTGATATCATCCCTTTTTGCGCTGACAACTGACATAAATTCATCAATCTTCAGAGGCTTGGTTTCATTAAAGGACTTTATCGATTCCTCGTGATCTTGCCTAATCCGAGCCTTCGTAAACAAGTTTACGGCACCTTCTTTGATGAGGATATCGTCGGTCGGATACCACATCGAATTTGAAGGCGTCCAAAATGCCTTGTCTGCAAAAGGCTCTGATAACCCAGCATCCGCATACGCCAGCCTCATTTCCAGAGAAGTACCATTGACCACCACATCACCAGCGGCTCCGCTACTCGGACTATGAAAACCTAATGACGCATCAACGTCAAAAGCCCGAACCTTGCTTGATAAGAATATGAGCGTACACGCGGAGGAACAATCTCCAACTGCAACCGTTGATAGATTTCGCTCTTTAATGAGCGACGAGATTTCAACAGCAGCATCTATGCTGCCGCCTGAAGATAATAGCGACACTTGATTAACTTCGGGGTACTTGCCGATCAAAACTTTGAACTGCTCTGCGACCTCAACGGTTATAGACCCGTCGATATTTAATGTGCGACCATTTACCGATAGTTCAGCAGGAAAACCGAAAGGGTAAATGCCGCCCACGACTAATGCATTATCTACAATCGGAGACGGTGTTTGGCTTAAATGTGCAACCAAGCCCAATGCGCCAATTGATGCAAACAGCTTTGCCATGAGCGCCGATTTAATCGTGCCTGCTTCTGCCTGCCGCCTTGTTGCTGATCGCCAGATACCGATGATAGCCCAAACTGAAATAGCTATCGACGAACCAAACGCTGCTAGCGTGGCAGCTAACCATGCTTTCTCCGAAAGATCACTTTGGAAAATTTCATCGGCTGCATAGGTGGTAAGCACGCCAACAACTAGTGCGGCAACCAAGCCATTCACACAGCATGATAATGTCAGTGACAAGTTTCCTCGCCAATGCCGCTTGATGTAGTGAATGACGTTGCCCTTCTCAGGCGTGAGTACAATTATTTGTCATCTCCAGACAAAGGCGCCCTCAATTTACCAACGGTATTTAGAGCGAACGTCAGTCGGCGACTCACTCTCGAATTGGTCAGGCACAGCGCCCGTCGCGGAGTATGGTCCTGGCTCACACCAGAATCCGAGACGTGGATCCCTCAGTGTACCCTCAGCTTTGCTTGCTGAATCCATATTATAATTCAAAATGCCAGCAGTCATGGCACAGTTTTGGAGATTGAAATCTTCAGTATCTCCTGTGTCAAAGGTGGCGAAGTGAACACGCATCCCATAATCTAATGGCGAATTTCGGTACAATGTTGATGACGATTCATCTGTTGAAGGACCTAAACTGCAACCGCTTACCATCAACGCACCAGCAATAAACGCTGCTAACCAAATCCGCATTTTCATCTCGCTCACCCCCGTCAGTTCAAATCCCTACCCCATTTATCAAAATTTGCACCGCAGTTACTGCAAGTAAAGCCTCCCCATAACGCCTGATTGGCGCTTTTGGGAGTTCGAAGCCCAAATTTATTCAATTTTGAATCGCATCGGATGCATGATTTTGGGGGACTTAAATTAATGCCCCAATTCGTCTTTTTAATCGTTCCATACCCTAGAACTAAAATTCCGAGCGTGACGAAAAATATAGGAAGAATCATAAACTTGTCCCGTTCTGTTCTGCTGCAGATACAGCTAGCATGAGTGCTTTATGCCTCATTGCGGTCACTTCTTTTCATTTAAAATTGATGCCAGTGCAGCTTGCCCAACAGCAGTGCTTCCTCGTCTTAAGTCAACAACATCCCGACCCAACTGAAGTAATGTGGCAATGTTCTCAGACTGCTCTTTCCGCATTTGATTGATCAATTTACGAAATTTTTGAGGCGTAAGGTCATCAGCGAAGTCTTTGATAAGTTTTTTAGCAACGAGGTCCGTTACCATTGCGACCCCACACGTCTCTTTGATGTAGCGAATGATAAGCGACTCCTGCGCCTGTGTTATGTCGCCATCTAATTTTACCAAATGTAGCAAGCATTCCACGACTGACATGCGGGTATCAATGAATTCATCCACCTTCTTGTAGTCAGAGGTTGCGTAGGTTTCATTCAGGTAGCGATCTATATCGTAAATGTATTTAACAGTGTCTAAATCAGTCACGCTCTCCATTCGGCTCGTAAGGAAAGAGCGATTTGCTTTCCGATATTTGCAAAAGCCTAGAACGAGATGATCGTCATCGTTCCATTGCACGAAAGCTTTCGTGCGGATTTGTCTGTTTGTTATTGCCCCGTTGCTGTCTGCGTAGCTAAATCCAAGCTTAACATCGCACCTGAATGGACGACTTCCTAGTTCGTAAACCGATTCATCCCAAGCATCCTGCTCTGGAAATTCAAACGACACACTGGAACTAGGTGGCTGTTCAGTTTGATTGGTTAGGTGCGAGTTGGTGAGCGCATCAGTAGGCACATTGTCACCAACGTATATTGTCAACGGGACATCATCATATCGCACACCATCTTTGCACGTATAATTGATCGGAATTACAAAGTGAAATGGCTTACCCGATAATTGCTCCACGCCCTCCATCTGAGCGACCATGTGCTTTAAGATTTCGTCTTCTGGTAGGGCACCCAAAATCTCTGCTTGTTTTGCACTCATATTAGGCTTGATGCTGTCCAGAAGTGATTTAGCAAGAGTGCGCCGTGCTTCTTTAAGCAAAATATCAAGGTCATTGACTGCCGTTTGCGTTGCTTCGTTTAAATTTGGAACTTCAACGTCTTGTCCAGTGGATATGCGAAATCCACCGATTGCCTTTCCTCGTCCGTCCTGGTTAGTGCTATAAAACTCTAGGATAGCTGGTTCGTTTTTCGTGATGATGATGTTGTAAATTCCAGACTTCCGGCAAGAGGTTAGTGCCTTTGCAATTGCTGCATTTGCATCCCCCCTAAATTCTCGGACATCATGAAGATATCCAGACTTCCGGAAGATTGTAATTGTCCAGAGACTCGCCCCTGCGAGCTGTGCGTCATTAAGCAAGTTATCAATATTTGATGCAGCGCCTTTTATCTCTCCAGCGCCCCGAGAGTTCGCAATTATGGCGTAGCATATAAGAGCCACGATCATGAAAATTACAGCACCAATCTCCATGTTACCCTCTCAGCCACTTCAGACTACTTAAAACAGTGTCAGATCTCTGCAAATGCTATGAAACTTTGCATCACCTTATCCGTTGAACGACATTCAGCAAGCTGTGAATTAGTGACATCCAAAATACGCTCAGCCTCTGGTGACAACGCAACCAGCGGCTTCGCCCACTCATCAAATTCGTCCTCTTCATTCCAACGATTGACTGCATAGTAGTGAATTATCTCACCCTTCTCTGGTGTCAGTGCGCTTGTCTCGAGCCTTATGATTAAGTCACGCTTCAGCCCACGAGTGCCAGCCTGAAACAGTTCAAGCCCACCTTGCATATAAAGTTCAAACAAACTGTCGTGCAGACGCTTCTGGCTCTGGATTAGCCTGTCATTCATCGTGCAATTGCCTTTGCAGCTTTGCGAAATGCCACCTCATCATTCTGAGCTCCATAAACATGCCCACGCAGTGCTTGTTGCTGATCTGCAAGTGTCGGCTGAGCTTGCTGCTTCTGCAACGATTGTCCTGATCGCTCCTGTGCGCGGTCCTGTGCAGGATTTTGGGATTGTGGGGTATCAGCAGTGCTTAGCTCTGACTGAGGCTGCTTCTGGGCTTTCTGAGGAGCAGGCTTTGGCGGCTTTGCTTTGCTGCTAGAGCGACACTGTTTCGCAAGCGCCGTGTTTCTCTCAGCCAATTTTCCTGACAGCTCTCCTGCGACTGACAGAAACAGATCAATGTCCTGCTTGATCGTCTTGCTCTCTTCCTCTGATGATAGCTCAATCACCATAGCAATCCAGCGTTTCAATTCTTCTCGTGCATCCATATTTTAAACTCCGTTACGAGTGTATTTATGAGTTGGCACAGCGAAGGAGGTGACTGTGAAAATTGCTCAAGCTAAGCAGAGGGCGCTGCAGCTATTTCAGAAAGACCACTATCAGGAGCTTTTTGAGTTGCTCTATGATGAAGTTCACGAGGACTATGGTCGTTGGTGCAAAGAGAATGACGATCCCATTTGGGGTGTAGCTCTTGCAATCGGCGATAGGAGTCTGGAATTTCAACTCCCTTTCGGAGATCATGAGGTTTCCGTATCCTTGACAAGCTTTGAAATTGCTGGACATTCAGCCAGCTTGGGAGACGCTTTCTTCCAACAAGATTACAAGCACATCAATCTCGCTGTCGGCATGATGCAAGGCGAAGTCGTAATTGTGTACGAACATAACTATTTTGATGTGATGAACCCTATCGGTCTGCATGGAAACAGTGATTTGCTGGATATTCATGAATATCATCATCGTGACGACTTCTACGCCATGCTTGATGCCTATCGTGAGCTACTAAAGCTGAGGAAAGCGCAGGGTGATGAGAAGACTGACGCAAAGCTTCAGCAGCGATATCGGGACAAGTTTACCTTTTAAACAGCACCCCGTCGCAAACGAATTTCGTAATTTCTGCGACCATTTTACACTCCGTTACAAGTGTATTTATGACGCTGTTGCAGAGCAGCTGGGCAGATGAGCTAACTTAAATGTTTTAAGTTAGATGGGAATTATTCGACCATCTTTGTCACGCCTAAAGTCAGCCACAGCGTTCGCCAAACGACGATCATCTATCAAGTGATAGTATGTCTTTCTGATCTCAGTGTCGCTCGTGCCACACATCTCTGCGACTTGCTGAAACGATAAGCCACTCAGCACCCTTTGCGTGATCATAAAGTGCCGTAAGCTGTATGGAACGATACCTCGTGCTTCGTGATCAACGATTCCTGCAAGCTTCACCATACGATGAAAGTGATAGAGAATTGCACGATTTGAAATGCGTGTTTTTCCGTCGAGACTGAAAATCAAATCCGTGCTGCTTGTGTGTTTCGAAAGCTTTTTCCAGCGTTCGAAGTAAGCGCCCCCACGACAGTATAATTTACGATCCTTACGAACCTTGCTCGTCTCTTTGCGCACATAGATTTCTGCAAGCAGCTTCGTCTGCATCGCTGCGCCAAGCTCGTGCTTTTTCATCTTTACATCACACCAGCGAAGCTGCTGCTGCTCGCCCGTTCTGAGCCCAGCGTTCGCTGCTATCAACACATAGTGCCTCGCCAATTCACGCATCATATATTCGTCATCGTCGAGCTTGCTTGCTTTACGAGCGACATATGAACGCATTGCTTTGGTCAATGCATTATACTCGTCGTTAGTAAGCGTAGCTCGTCGAATTGCTTCGTTGTCGATTTCATACTTACTAAGCTTGGGGAAATCGAACGCTTCGACGACACTCTGTTTTGCACGAAAAAGATACGCCATCATTGCGTTGATAGTGCCTTGTTCGTTTGCAAGCGTTGTATGTGCGATGCCGTGCTTTGCATTTTTGATGCGATAAGCGAAGTAGCCTTCAGCAGCATTTCGCTCCAGTTCCTTCAGCTTTGTGTCACGCTTGATGTAGTCGAGCCAATGCCCCAGATGCGTCGATATTGTACCCAGTCGCCCTTTCGTGATCGTATTCAGTTCGACCAGCTTTTGCTTCTCTGCGAGATAGAGGTTTACGCCTTCTTCCGTTGTGATCGAGAAGTAGCGTTTTCCCGTCATCTGATCAGCACGAAGCTGAATGTAACGCTCTTCTGCTCGCTTTTTTGCTGTCTCTAAATCACGAGTTTTTAAGCTCTCACGAACATATTTGCTCTCACCATCAAGCCACATTCGAAAGTGCCAGTAGTCACCTCGCTGCTCAATAAGCACCTTATCAAACAGCCAGATACGACCGTCATCAGCCTTAACTCGTTGTGACATTGTCTATTTCCCCTCAAGCGCACCCAAACAGCAATGTCGCCTACGATTTAGAGTAGTGACAAGAATGTGTAAGTAGCTGTGCAACAATAAGCTTGCTGGAACTGGAAACAAACGATTTTTTGTGCGTCGTGAATGTTTTGTGTAACTAAATAAACTAATAATATCAGTTACTTAGTAACGCATTCTACTCCCACTCAATGGTTCCGGGCGGCTTTGATGTATAATCATAAACCACGCGGTTGATGCCTTTGACCTCGTTGATGATGCGCGTCGAAACACGGCTGAGGAAGGCGCTTTCGAACGGGTAGATATCGGCGGTCATGCCGTCGGTGGACGTCACCGCGCGCAAGGCGCAGACATTGTCATAGGTGCGGCCATCGCCCATCACGCCGACGGTGCGGACGGGCAAGAGCACGGCAAAGGCCTGCCAAATCGCGTCATATAGGCCTGCGTTGCGGATTTCTTCGAGATAGACGGCGTCCGCCTTGCGCAACACGTCGCACCGTTCCTTGGTGACTTCGCCGGGAATGCGGATCGCGAGGCCGGGGCCAGGGAAGGGGTGGCGGCCGACAAATTGGTCATTCAGGCCCAATTCGCGGCCCAAGGCGCGCACTTCGTCCTTGAACAATTCGCGCAATGGTTCGACTAGTTGCATGTTCATCCGTGCGGGCAGGCCGCCGACATTATGGTGGCTTTTGATCGTAACCGATGGCCCGCCGGTGAAGCTGACGCCTTCGATCACGTCGGGGTAGCGCGTGCCTTGCGCCAAGAAATCAGCGCCGCCGATTTTCTTCGCTTCTTCCTCAAACACGTTGATGAATTCGCCGCCGATGAATTTGCGTTTCTTTTCGGGGTCAGTGACGCCCGCGAGGCCAGCCATGAAGCGTTCTTCGGCGTCCACCACGACGAGCGGGATATTATAATGGTCGCGGAACAAGGTTTCGACCTGTTCACGTTCATTCATGCGCAGCAGGCCGTCGTCGACGAAGACGCAGGTAAGCTGCGCGCCGATTGCTTCGTGAATGAGGATCGCCGCAACCGAGCTGTCGACACCGCCCGAAAGGCCGCAAATGACGCGGCCCGAACCGACCTGCGCACGGATTTCTGCAATCTTCGTTGCACGGAATTCCGCCATTGTCCAATCGCCCGCAAGGCCGCAGATTTTGTGCACGAAGTTGGAGATCAATTTCGCGCCATCGGGGGTGTGCACGACTTCGGGGTGGAATTGGATGCCATAATATTGCCGCGCTTCGTCGGCGATGAAAGCAAAAGGCGCGCCATCGCTGGTGGCGACAACTTCAAAGCCGGGGGCAAGGCTGGTGACCTTGTCGCCATGGCTCATCCACACCTGATGCTTGTCGCCGGTCGCCCATAATCCGTCAAACAGAGCGCAGGGTTTTTCGACCTCAATAAAGGCACGGCCAAATTCGCCGCCCTCGCCTTCGCTGACATGGCCGCCCAGCTGCATCATCATGGTTTGTTGGCCATAACAGATGCCCAATATGGGCAGGCCGCTGTCGAAAACACATTGCGGCGCGCGCGGCGAATCGGCTTTGGTCGTGGATGCGGGGCCGCCCGACAATATGATGCCCTTTGGCTTCATACGTGCAAATGCGGCTTCGGCGGAATTGAATGGCGCGATTTCCGAATAGACCCCGGCCTCGCGCACACGGCGCGCAATCAATTGAGTCACTTGTGACCCGAAATCGATGATCAGGATGGAATCGGAAGGGTGGGCGTGTGTTTTGGATTCAGGCATGGCCAGCCGATAGTGATTGCCGCCGCCGCTGTCCAGTT
>JAIXRT010000066.1 GCA_027485075.1 Cytophagaceae bacterium | reverse complement strand
GTTTTGAATAAATTGATTGCCATTAATATAGCACCTGTCAAATACAAGGTACCTCCTATCGCCCGCATGATGTGCATTGGCAATAACTGTAACGTCGTATCCAAGAAGTTTCCATATTGCAACGTTCCTTCTGCGGTAAATTGCTTCCACATCATCCCTTGTGTAAAACCGGAAATATACATGGGGATGGCATAAAATGCGATTCCAATGGTACCGATCCAAAAGTGGACTTTGACTAATTTTTCGGAGTATATGTTGGTTTTGTACATGCGTGGCACCAACCAGTATAACATCGCAAAAGTTAAGAATCCATTCCAGCCTAAAGCTCCCACGTGTACGTGTGCAACGATCCAGTCGGTAAAGTGGGCGATGGCATTGATGTTTTTCAAACTTAACATGGGCCCCTCAAAAGTTGCCATGCCATAAGATGTGATGCCTACGACCATAAATTTCAAAATGGTATTCTCCCGAACTTGATCCCATGCGCCGCGCAAGGTTAATAAGCCATTAATCATTCCTCCCCACGAAGGTGCGATTAGCATAATGGAAAACACCACACCCAACGATTGTGCCCAATCAGGTAAACTTGAATACAATAAATGATGCGGTCCCGCCCAGATGTAAATAAAAATCAAGGCCCAAAAGTGTAAAATGGAAAGACGGTATGAATAAACCGGTCGGTTCGCCATCTTTGGTAAGAAATAGTACATCAAACCTAAGAATGGTGTCGTTAAGAAAAATGCCACCGCATTATGTCCGTACCACCATTGCACTAACGCATCCTGCACTCCAGCATACACATAATATGACTTGAAAAGTGAAATAGGCAATTGCATGGAATTTGTCACGTGCAATACCGCAACGGTAATAAATGTCGCGATGTAGAACCAAATAGCTACATATAAATGGCGTTCACGTCGCTTAAAGATTGTGCCAAACATATTCACACCAAAGGCTACCCAAACCAAGGTAATCGCTATGTCAATGGGCCATTCTAATTCTGCATATTCGTGGGATGTTGTTATTCCCAGAGGTAAAGTAATGGCAGCCGCGACAATGATTAATTGCCAACCCCAAAAATGGAAACTTGACAATGCATCACTGAACATCCGTGCTTTTAACAAACGTTGTAATGAATAATAAACCCCAGCAAAAATGGCATTCCCCACAAAGGCAAAGATCACCGCATTGGTATGCAATGGTCTTATTCGTCCAAATGTGCCATATTGGGTAAAATTAGCCATCGGTTCAAAAAGTTGGGTAGCGATAATTACGCCAACTAGCATACCTACGACTCCCCAAATGATGGTGGCTACAGCGAAGTTTCGGACAATGGTATTGTCATAGGCGAATTGCTCTAACGTGGTCGATTTTGTGCTCATAAAGGTTAATTTATTTGTTGTACTCATTTTCTTCGGTTAGAATGCGCATGCCCGGCGTAATCAAATCATCTTGTTGGCCATTTTTAATTGACCAAATAAACGCAAGCAAAAAACCAACAGCCATCAGTAAACTCAATGCGATCATTACGTACATTATTTCCATGACTGTTTTCGTTTTATGGAGTCAAAATTCTTTTTTTAATCGTTTGAAAAACATGACATATGTCAACTTTCCTAATTCATTTTATGATTTTAATCTGCGTCCTTTCCAGTTCATACCTAGGTTTGCAATTAGTAACATGCTGATCGAGTTTACCGGCATTAAGATGGCGGCAATTAGTGGAGACAGATTTCCTTGAACGGCAAAACTTAAACCAAATGCATTATAGACTAAAGACACTAAAAAGCTCAATTTGATCAGCTTAAGTCCGTAGTGCGCAAAGTTTAGAAACACAGGTAGTTGGGCCAGATGCTCTCCTTTCAAAATCGCATCACTAGCTGGCGTAAAATGTAAGTGGTCATCTGAGATGGCAATGCCTACATGAGCTTCACGCAGTGCACCTGCATCATTTAATCCATCCCCAAGCATCATGACTTTGTTCCCATTAGTCTGTAGTGAACGAATAAATTCCATTTTTTCCATCGGGCTACATTCAAATCGATAGGTACTCGGATCTGGAAACCAGTCCAAGATGGTCCCAGCATGTGTTTCTTTATCCCCTGAAAGTAAATACACTTGATAATTTGACTGTAACTGATGAAGCATTACCTCAATCCCAGATCGATAAACCCAAGGAAATTCAAGGTAGCCGAGGGGTATCCCTGCGATCTGAATGTAGAGTTGAGACTCTGATCGGATATAGTCATTGTTTTTCGGAACCGCATGCCCAGTAAATTTGGCATTACCTAAGCGATATATGAGACCTTCAATCGTAGCTTCAAGGCCCTTACCCGTTTTCTCTACAAAATTTTCAAGTGGAACCAAGTCTTTATGCCCCATTTTTGGGGCGTAGCTCACGAATTGACGCGACATGGGATGTGTCGACTGCGATGCCAGGGAATACAGCATATTCCATTCGTTGGGCATTAGGTCGCGGGTTAAATGCAGCGTAGGTTTTTGGGTACTCGGTAACGTTAATGTGCCCGTTTTGTCAAAAACGATGGTATCCACTTGTGCCATACGCTCAAATGTCTGTATGTCTTTGACGAAGAATTTTTGTTTTTCGAGCCAACGAATCCCATGTCCCAAGGCAAACGGATATGAAATCGCCAAAGCACATGGGCAGGCAATGACTAAAATACTCACGACTGCATTTGACCAGCGGCTTGGGTCGGTATAGAGCCAGTAGCTGCCTACAAGGATGGCTAGACTAATGAGGCCTAATGTGAAATATCCGCCAACTTGATTCGCAAAATTTTCCCAGTTTTCCGTTTTATGTAACGGGTCTTTAAAGGCCTGTTGCTCCCATAATTGGGTCAAATGGCTCTGATTGAGCTCTTTTTTGATTTCAATTTCGATGCGTTCACCTGTATGGCGTTCGCCGGCATACATTGAATTTCCTTCGGCCAAGGTGACTAGTTCACTCTCCCCTGTCACAAAGCTATAGTCCAGTTGGCTTGAGCCATCCACAAGTACAGCATCTGCTGGAATTATTTCCTGATTTCGTATGATTACATGATCTCCTACTTTGATTTGATCTAATGGGTAATTAGTCTCTATACCCTGTTCTAACTTACTAATTACGAGCGGAAAATAGGCTTTATAATTGCGTTCAAACGAGAGGAAATCAAAGGATTTCTGTTGGAACCACTTCCCGATCAACAAAAAGAAAATTAGCCCCGATACGGAATCAATATAACCTGCACCGGTATGAGAAAAGACTTCATAGACACTACGGCCATAACCCACAAGGATACCCAGTAGGATTGGTATTTCGATGGTCATTTTACCTAATTTGGTATGCGCCCAGACATTTTTAAAATAATCTGAACCGGAATAAAACACGGCTAGACTACCGAGGGCTATATTTATATAACCGAATAGATGTTTTAGCGATCCATCTTCAATTCCTAGATATTCAGGGAAACTAAACAACATTGCATTTCCCGCGCAAAATCCTGCAATACCCAATTTGATGAACAATTGAGTTTGATGACCTTGAATTTTTCGTTTTTCAGACTGTGCGTCATCGGAAGAAATCAAAGGCTCATAGCCTAAGCTTGCTAGTAGCGTGGCCAGTTGGCCTAAATTAATTTCATCTTCTCTAAACCAAACACTTAAATCTTTTTTTCCAAAATTCAAGGTTGTCTTTCGTATACCAGGATTGATTTTTTGAAGGTTTTCAAGCAGGTATAAACAGGATCTACAATGAATGGCAGGCAAATGAAAATTAACTTTAGCGATCCCATGGCTAGAGAAACTAATGAGCTGATTTTTAAAATGGGGATTGTTTAAATATTCAAAATTTTGTGCTGAAGGCGCTTTCCCTGGATTTACATCGCATACATAATATTGATCCAATGAGTTGTCGGCAAGCAACTGGTAAACTTGTTTGCATCCATGGCAGCAGAACGCTTTGTCGGCATAGTGGACAATTTCGTCAAGACAAGTTTCATGGCAATGGTAACAGGTTGTATCTGTGAGGGTCTCAATTTTTTCCACTTCAATTACGTGCATGTCACTAAATTTTAGACAAAAATGGGCTCTTTGAGGAAGTCAATTTGTGACAAAGCGCACACAAGAAACTGATGATTGTCATGAATCAGGTTAGGCCATGCACCTACTTTTGTTTTGCAATGGAAATAACAAAGGATCAACTAATTGATACGGAACGAAAAATACTCGCAAGTGGTATTTTGATCAATTATTTGCCAGCGGAGTTCTTGTTTCGGCAAGGACAAAAGGCGGAATTTGTATTTTACCTAAAGCATGGTTCAATAGAAATGCAATGGCCAGAGAAGGATAAGGAACTTCAGATTAACCAACAAAATGTGTTCATTGGGTTGGATGAAGCATTTAGTCGAGGACGTTACACGTGCACAGCTATGACGACTGAATTGTCTGAATTTCTGGTTTTTGAGCGGGAGTATTT
>JAIXRT010000033.1 GCA_027485075.1 Cytophagaceae bacterium | reverse complement strand
TGTTACAGATCCCGCTAAACTAAGATCAAGTTTGAATTGTGCGTACCCATTAACAAGGTTAGAACTTCCTCCTTTCGTGTATTGTGTGGTTCCATCCCATTGCGCCGAACTAACTGACCAGGATTTCTTGATTAACTCCGACACAGGAGTTGGCTCATCTTTGCTACATCCGAATAACATAAAAGCTGCAATAGCAATACAAATATAATTTTTCATTGTGCATTTTTTTACGGTGTAAAATTAAAAATCTTTAGGAATAAAACGGGGTTTGGCTCTTTTTATTTAGTTTCGTACAAATTAAAACCCCGTGTTAAAAGAGCTTCCTCAATTTACTAAATCCCAATTATCCCTTCGCAATGGGCAAGATAAGCCCGAAATTTGGATCGCGTTTCAAGGACTCATTTATGATATGACTACCTCGAAATTGTGGAAAAATGGTAAGCACTATGAACATTGGGCAGGCCAGGATTTAACATCCGAGTTAGCTGATGCTCCACACACCGCAAATGTTTTTGAAAAATTCACGCCAATCGGGAAACTAATATGATACTAATTGTAGAAAGCGGCTCAACAAAAACAGAATGGCGCTTTATTGCTGGTCCAAATCAAGCATATGAAAGTTTCTTTTCAGCAGGAATCAACCCTTATTATCAGTCGGCAGAAGAAATTACCGCAGACCAACAACCTACATTAGAAAAATTAGCTCAAAAGCATATTCAACAAGTTTTTTATTACGGGACAGGGATCACGGATGACTCCAAACGAGAAGTTGTCCAACAGGCCCTTCAGCCGTTTATGGGCAAGGCGAACATTCATGTAGCGAATGATTTAGTCGCTGCAGGAATTTCATTATGTGGAGATGAGCCAGGAATCGCATGCATTTTAGGAACAGGAGCGAACTCCGGTTATTTTGAACAAGGGAAGTTGACAGAGCAAATTCCGCCACTTGGATTTTGGCTAGGAGATGAAGGAAGTGGAGCCAATCTAGGCAAGCGGCTGATTCTTGCCTATTTACATCATGAATTACCTAGTGATCTGCGGGATGTATTTATCAAACGATATGGTACGTTGACCCGACTTGATGTATTCGAACATGCGTACCAAAAAGAATTCCCCAATCGATGGTTCGCCACCTATTCAAAGTTTCTGTTTGATCATCGTAAACATCCATTTTGCTATGCATTAATAGAAAAAGCTTTTCAAGATTTTTGTCAATTGTACCTTGTTAAGTATGAGGCATCGAGAGATGTACCCGTACATTTTACAGGTTCAGTCGCATTTTATTATTCAGATATACTCAAGCGTGTTGTCTCAAGCTTTGGCCTGCGCGTTGGGGTAATTAGTGAGGCGCCGATGGCTGGCCTAACACTTTTTCACAAAAAAATGATTTAGGATTTTTTCAAGAAAATAAACCAAGCTTGGGGAATATTTTTTAAATTGCGGCAAGCCTAAACATCATCAACAAATCACGCATGACAGCTTCTATGAAGTCCATTGGGACGAAACAAAAAGCATTAAATATCAACTTAGATCGAAGTATCTACGGGTCATTCGCCGAAATTGGGGCTGGGCAAGATGTAGCTGCCAATTTCTTCAAGGCAGGAGGAGCCTCAGGAACCATTGCAAAAACGATTTCTGCCTATGACATGGCATTTTCTGATGCCATATATGGAGAAGAAGAATCCGGTAAATATGTTTGCGAACCGCGTTTAATGAAAATGTTGACTCGTGAGTTTAAATTACTGAAGGTTCGTTTAACGGAAACGGCCAACGAGAAACGTTTTTTCGCTTTTGCTAATACCGTTTCTGCATTAAATTATCAAAAAACAAACGATGCGCACGGTTGGATCGGATTACGATTCCAATTAAGACCTAACGGCCCTGTTAACAATGTAGTCATCCACGTAAACATGTTGGATAATGACAATATTTTACAGCAACAAGCCTTAGGGGTTATTGGAGTTAATTTATTGTATGGTTGCTATTTCTTACACGCAGATCCAGAGAAATTATTGCTTTCGTTATTAGACGACCTCTCCACAGATCGTATTGAAATTGACATGATTCGTTTCGAAGGTGATGATTTTGCGGAGGTGGACAATCGGTTAATGTCATTGTATTTGGTTAAACATGGATATACGCAGGCAGCCGTTTTCGGTCCAGATGGTACCGTCATGCAACCCTATGATGCCTTAGCGAAAAAGCATATTGTAGCGATTCGTGGTCGCTTCAGACCTGTTACAAACATCTTTTTGGATATGTTGAAAAAAGGACAGGCACAATTCGAGCAAGAATCTGATGTGGATGATGATAAAATATGCGTGCTTTCGGAATTAACCTTACGTAGCTTAGAAGATGGATCACATCACATTAATGAAAAGGATTTCCTTGACCGCGTAGATATTTTATGTTCACTCGGGCAGACTGTACTTATTTCGAATTTTCATGAATACTTCAAACTGGTAGCTTTCTTAACCAAATTTTCTCGCCTAAAAATGGCTTTGATTATGGGCATGCCAAACCTGGAGTACATATTTGAAGAAAAACACTACCATCAAATCGACGGCGGGATTTTATCAGCCTTTGCTAATTTGTTTGGCCCAAATATTAAGTTGTATTTGTACCCAACGATTGATGATAGTGGTGCAGTACTTAATTTAAAGACATTCAAAGCCGCACCCCATTTACGTGGTTTGTTGCAATATTTAATCGATAACAAGAAATTAGAGGACATTAAAAAGTCGGACGAAAAATTGATGAATATCCGCACCGACCAAGTTTTGGCGATGATTCAACAAGGCGCTGGGGACTGGGAAAAGTTAGTCCCAGAATCCGTTGGTAAACTGATTAAGGAGCATGCCTTGTTTGGTTTTCCTCAGTAACAAATTATCAGTTTAGCGGCCCGAAAAGCATCAAAATTTTCCTATTTTTGTTGCCCGATTGAACAATAAAAATCACTCTATGGATTATTTGGCAGGCCTTAATGAGCCCCAGCGACAAGCAGTTGAACATATCGACGGCCCTTTAATGATAATCGCTGGTGCAGGCTCGGGTAAAACCCGCGTTTTGACCTACCGAACCGCCTATTTAATTGAGAAAGGGGTAGATCCATTCAGCATCCTTTTACTGACATTTACGAATAAAGCAGCTGGCGAAATGCGCCATCGGATTGAAAATGTAATCGGAACGCAGGCCAAGAATATTTGGATGGGAACATTTCACTCCGTATTTGCTAAAATCTTACGTTTTGAGGGTACACGTTTGGGGTATACGTCCAATTTTTCAATTTATGATACGGATGATTCAAAATCACTCATTCGAGCACTCGTTAAGGAGCAGAACTTGGATGATAAAATATACAAAGTTAACCTGGTGCTAAATCGGATTTCTAATGCAAAAAATAGGCTGATTGGACCGGATCAATACATGGCAAGCTCCGTATTAGAACAGGAAGATCGCTATGCAAAAATCCCCATGATGGGTCAGCTATACAAATTGTATTGCCAGCGCTGTTTTCAAGCGAATGCCATGGATTTCGATGACCTCCTTTTTCAAACCAACATACTTTTTAGGGATCATTTAGATGTTTTACATAAATACCAACACAAGTTTAAACATGTGATGGTAGATGAGTTTCAGGATACCAACGTGTCTCAATATCTAATCACGAAAAAACTATCGGCAGTCAATCAAAACATCTGTGTTGTAGGAGACGATGCCCAAAGTATATATGCATTTCGTGGTGCCGACATCCAAAATATTCTGAATTTCGAGCGTGATTATCCTGATTTGACTACGATCAAATT
>JAIXRT010000280.1 GCA_027485075.1 Cytophagaceae bacterium | reverse complement strand
GGGGTTGTAATTTCAGGTTCGGTTGCGATTGCCTGTAATGCGAGCTTTTCAAATTCAGTGGATTTCAGTTGGCTCGGTACCGCCGGCAGCATCGCCCAAAATCCGATCGTTGCTGTGGTCTGATCCGGCTTGGTTTTGGCATTCAGAAATTCCCATACAAGATCTTGTTTCCCAGGTGAGGCGGGTAGGTCAACAAACGTGTACGCCCAACCTTTGACCCATTGACCTTTTGGTTTCGCATATTTTTCCTGCAGCGTCGTGTCTAATTTGATGCGGGCGATGACTGGTCCTGATTTCGTTCCTAGATGAATATTCAAGTAGGTAGGCGCTGGACCTGAATTACGGCAAGCGATAAGCATCTTGGTTTTGCCCATCATCGGTACCGCCTTAAAGCGCGCGGATCCCTTGTTGCGAATCGCTAAATATTTATTGTCGGCCAAGGCTCCATTTTCAAATTGATCTGCCCAATGCGGATGAATTTTAGGCTCCACAAATCGAATCATTTGACCCCATTCTTTTTGGGTAGCTAGGGGTTGATTGACCAAGAAAGATTTCAACTGCGCAATCGTTTTCTCGTTGGCCGGCGTGTGGTGTCTATAGGTAGGCGCATCGTCGGGAATGTCCTCATCCCGCGAATTATTAAAGAAGGCCATGTAGCGGTAATAGTCCTCATGGCGGATTGGATCATAGGGATGTGAGTGGCATTGCACACAACTGAAACTCGTTCCTTGGAGCACTTCCCACGTCGTATTGACGCGGTCTAAAATCGCCGCTGTACGAAATTCTTCATCCTCCGTTCCACCTTCATCGTTATTGGTTGTATTCCGGTGAAAGGCCGTGGCGACATAGTCGTTTTCCTGTGGATTTGGTAGGAGATCACCTGCTAATTGTTCTTTGATGAACTGGTCATACGGCTTATTTTGATTGAAGGATGCGATGACATAATCTCGGTATTTCCAAATGCTGCGCGCCTCATCTTTTTCATAGCCTTTCGTATCCGCATACCGCGCCAAGTCCATCCACATTGCTGCCCACTTTTCTCCAAAATGCGGGGATTTTAAAAGTTGGTCCACCTGCTTTTCAAATGCATCCTCCGAATCATCTTGTTCAAATGCTTGGTATTCCGCCGCGGTCGGTGGTAGCCCCGTCAAGTCCAAATATACACGGCGCAGTAACTCGGCTTTTTCCGCGCGATCTGTATGCGTGAGCCCCTGATTTTTTTGTTCTGCTTGGACAAAATAGTCAAGCTCATTTTGTGCCCAAGAGGCTTGGATGCCTACCCAGGATAGCGCTTTTTCGAACCAACTGCCCGCCGGGATTTGGGGAGCTTCCAAGGGTTGATACGCCCAATGTTCGCCCCAATTGGCACCTTCTTTGACCCAAGTTGTTAGCAATTCAATTTCTTCTTCCGATAAGGCAGGCCGCTGATACGGCATTTTTTCCTCCGGGTCTTTGCTGTGCAATCGCTGGATAAAACTGGATTGCTCCGGATGCCCCGGGATAATAGCCGGTTTGCCCGATTCTGTTTTTCCAAGCGCTTCCTCCTGAAAGAGCAAACTAAATCCACCTTGCTTTTTGACACCTCCGTGACACGAGATGCAATTCTTATTCAGGATGGGTTTGATCTGTGTACTGTAGTCAACTTTTTGTGGCTTGTTCGACACATAATAGGCGGAGATTCCCGCGATGCAAAGACCTAGAAAAATGCTTACTTTTTTCATCACTTAGGCCAATATCGGTTTAATCACTTTTCCGAATACATCTGTCAATCGGAAATTACGTCCTTGGAATGGATACGTAAACTCCTCGTGGTTGAAGCCCAAACAATGCAAAATAGTGGCTTGCAGGTCATAAACCGATGTTTTTCCCGAGATGGTGGAATATCCTAAATCGTCCGTTTCGCCTAGCGACATACCGGGTTTAATACCTGCGCCAGCGAGCCACATGGTGAACGCCTCCGTGTGGTGATCACGTCCGTAGAAACTTTGCTTTTGGCCTTCGCGATTTTCTTGCATCGGTGTCCGACCAAATTCCCCACCCCAGACTACGAGTGTTTCGTCCAACAAACCTCGCTGTTCTAAATCAAGCAATAAGGCTGAAACGGCTTGATCGGTTTCCAAGCATTTTTGATGTAAACCAAAATCCACAGATCCATCTTTGCTCGTACCATGTGCATCCCATCCCCAATCAAAAAGCTGCACAAAACGCACGCCTTTTTCGACCATTTTACGGGCCAATAAACAGTTGTTCGCGAAGGATTCTTTTCCGGGATTTGTGCCGTATAGTTGGTGAATGTACGCCGGCTCTTTACTAATATCCATAACCTCCGGCACCGAACTTTGCATTTTATACGCCATCTCATATTGCGCAATTCGCGCAACGGTTTCGGGATCGCCAAACTCCGCATAGGTTTCTTGATTCACGGCATTAATCACATCAATGCTCGCTTTGCGAATGTCGGAATTGACACCGTCCGGATTTTTGATAAAGAGCACAGGCTCGCCAGCGGAACGGCATTGTACACCTTGGTAGACAGATGGGAGGAAACCACTTCCCCAGGCCGACTTCCCTGCATCGGGATTTTTGCCGCCCGAAGCGAGGACCATGAACGATGGAAGGTTTTCGTTTTCGGAACCGAGGCCATAGGAGACCCAGGAACCTAATGACGGCCGACCTAATCTAGCCGAACCGGTATGCATTAATAATTGGGCCGGAGCATGATTAAACTGATCCGTATACATGCCCTTCAAAAACGTTATTTTATCTGCCTGTGTTGCCAAATGTGGCATGTGGTCGGAAATCCAATGTCCCGATTGACCATGTTGGAGGAAGTTGGCTTTTGGACCTAATAAATTAGGAACGCCACGAATGAACGCGAATTTTTTCCCTTCCAGTAATTCCTTAGGACATTCTTTCCCATCAAATTTGGCTAATGTGGGCTTATAGTCAAACAATTCCAATTGCGACGGCGCCCCCGCCATGTGTAAAAAAATGACTGATTTTGCTTTTCCAAAATGAGGCGGAATGCGCGTAGAGGCTTGTTGGCCTTTCGTCGGCGAAGAACAATTCCAAAGTGCGGAACCAAAGGCAATCGACCCGATCCCCGTACCCAGCGACTGTAGAAAATGCCGACGAGTTGCCAGGGAGGCTTCTTTTTCAATCGCTTCTTGGATCAATTTGTTCATGCCGATACGAATCAGGTTACGGGCGGATAAATCGCAGTTTCAAATATAAGACTTTGCAGAATATATAAGTTAAATTTTATAAATTCCTACTCAAATACAATTCTGATGAAAAAGCTACTCTTTTTACTTCTGTTGCCCTTCGTTTTTCAAGCTAAGCCCTTGCGCGTTGGCATCGCAGGCATGACGCACGGACATGTAGGTCAAGTTTATACGGCGATTAAAAAGCCGCAGCAAGATGTGATTATCGTCGGTTTCGCTGAGCCGAATAAGGAATTAGCGATGTCGCTTCTAAAGAAACAAAACTTACCAGATTCGTTGTGGTTCCCTTCCTTGGAGGCATTGATTGCCAAAACAAAACCGGAGGCCATTGCCGCTTTCAATAGTATTTATGAACACCTGGAAGTTGTCAAAGTCTGTGCCCCCAAAGGAATTCATGT
>JAIXRT010000147.1 GCA_027485075.1 Cytophagaceae bacterium | reverse complement strand
AGGTTACCAGATTAGGCAACAAAGATAAGGGATAAAAAAAAAGTCCCGACTAAATCGGGACTTTTCATTTGGCTTAAGCTAATTTCTTAACGACCGCTTTAAAAGCTTCTGGGTGATTCATCGCTAAGTCAGCTAAAACTTTACGATTTAAAGTCATTCCAGATTTATTGTATTTACCCATGAACGCAGAATAAGACATTCCTTCCGTACGAACAGCTGCATTGATACGTTGGATCCAAAGTCCGCGAAAATCTCTTTTCTTAACTTTACGATCGCGGTATGCATATTGCAAACCTTTCTCTACTTTGTTTTTGGCTACAGTCCAAACGTTTTTACCGCGACCATAGAATCCTTTAGCTAACTTAAGGATTTTCTTTCTTCTAGCTCTTGAGGCTACGTGATTGACACTTCTTGGCATAATTTTTTGTTTTTTGAAATGAGGCGAATCTTTCGATTACTTTAGCCTACTTTCTGGTTTAACAATAACTGAATTTGACTAATTATAGACCTAACATTAATGTTACGCGATCCATATCAGCTGGTGAAACTAACGTAGCGTGTACTAAATTACGCTTCTGTTTCGTTGTCTTTTTAGTAAGGATATGGCTGTGAAAAGCGTGCTTACGCTTAATCTTACCAGTTCCCGTTACTTTGAAACGCTTCTTCGCTCCAGAGTTGGTTTTAATTTTTGGCATTCTTTAATTGATTAGACATGTAAAAATTGGAACGCAAAAGTAATAAAATTACCTCTACATTCCACGCATATTAAAAATTATTTCTTTGCTGCTTTCGGGGAAAAAATGATGCTCATCCGTTTTCCTTCTAACTTCGGCATATCGTCAGGCTTACCAATATCCTCGAGACCTTTGGCAAAATTCAATAACAACATTTCACCGCGCTCTTTGAAAACGATGGTACGACCTACGAAATGTACGTATGCCTTCACTTTTGCACCTTCTTTTAGGAAGTTAACCGCATGCTTTAACTTGAAGTTAAAATCATGCTCATCTGTATTCGGACCGAAACGGATTTCCTTGATGACTGTTTTAGTGGCATTAGCCTTAATCTCCTTTTGCTTTTTCTTTTGATCATACTTGAACTTCGCATAATCAATTACTTTACAAACAGGAGGGACCGCTTTAGGTGATATTTCAACCAAATCTAAATTTTGAGATTCTGCAATCTCTAAAGCCTTCGCGAACGGATAAACACCAATCTCGATATTCTCACCCACTAATCTAACCTCTTCAACACCACGAATCAATTGATTTATGCGGTAAGGTTCTTCTTCTCTTTTATTTCCTCTGTAATTGTTGTTGGGGCGTAAAGCCATAAATTATAATTTGTTAAAATAAAAATCACTTCGAAGCTAATTTAAAAACCCCATAATTGCAAACAAATGACACTCAAGGGCTTAAATTATCATTTTTTCTAGTTCGAATACGACTGCTGGTTTATTTCCTCACCAGCTAATGCCATAAACGCATCCAAGGACATCATACCTAAATCTCCTTCACCTTTTTTGCGAATGCTAACCATTCCATCTGCTTGCTCTTTTTCACCCACAATGATCATAAATGGCACTTTCCCTACTTCCGCATCACGAATCTTACGTCCCATCTTTTCATTCCGGTGATCTACATAGCCACGTAAATCTGCCTCTTGAAGACGCAAATAGATTTCATTGGCGTAATCTTCATATTTCTCAGAAATAGGCAAGACCGCTAACTGATCTGGCGATAGCCATAAAGGGAAATTACCCGCTGTATTCTCAATCAAAATCGCAATAAAACGCTCTAAAGAACCAAAAGGTGCCCGGTGAATCATCACAGGACGATGTTTTAAATTATCCGATCCCGTAAATTCTAATTCGAAACGCTGAGGTAATTGATAATCCACCTGAATCGTTCCAAGCTGCCATTTACGTCCTAGGGCATCACGCACCATAAAGTCTAATTTAGGACCGTAAAATGCTGCTTCACCATATTCAACCACAGTAGGCAATCCTTTTTCTTTGGCAGAACGAATGATCGCATTTTCAGCACGATCCCAATCCTCATCATTTCCAATGTACTTCTCGCGATTCTCGCGATCACGCAACGAAACTTGTGCAGAATATTCGGTGAAGCCCAACGCCTTAAATACATAAAGCACCAGGTCGATTACTTTCATGAACTCTTCTTCTACTTGATCAGGCCGACAAAATATATGGGCATCATCTTGTGTAAATCCACGCACACGCGTTAATCCATGTAATTCACCCGACTGCTCATAGCGGTACACCGTACCAAACTCAGCTAAACGCAAAGGCAAATCCTTGTACGAACGTGGCTTTGTTTTATAGATCTCACAGTGATGCGGACAGTTCATCGGTTTCAATAAATACTCTTCACCTTCATCAGGTGTATGAATAGCTTGAAACGAATCTTTACCATATTTAGCATAATGACCTGAAGTCACATACAATTCTTTACTTCCAATATGTGGAGTTACGACAGGAGAGTAGCCCGCACGAACTTGAGCACGCTTCAAGAAATTTTCTAAACGCTCACGTAAAATAGTTCCTTTAGGTAACCACAATGGCAATCCCATGCCCACTTTCTCCGAAAACGCAAACAGTTCTAATTCCTTACCTAATTTCCGATGATCCCGACGCTTAGCTTCCTCCAACAAGAATAAATATTCTTCCAATTCCTTAGCCTTCGGAAACGTAATGGCATAAATACGCGTCATCTGCTTGCGTTTTTCATCACCACGCCAATAAGCCCCAGCAACGCTTAACAACTTCACCGACTTAATAAATCCAGTCGATGGAATGTGCGGACCACGACATAAATCTGTAAAGTTACCTTGAGTATAAAAAGTGATTTTACCATCCTCTAAACCCTCAAGCAACTCTAATTTATATTCGTCATTCTTTTCTTTGAAATAAGCAATGGCATCAGATTTAGCCACCGATTTACGCGCATAGGTGCTTTTCTGACGTGCTAATTCAACCATCTTATCCTCAATCGCCTTAAAGTCATCCGATCCAAACTCCTGATCCCCTAAATCAATATCATAATAAAAACCATTCTCAATCGCTGGTCCAATACCGAATTTTGTCCCCGGATAAATTGCCTCAATCGCCTCAGCCATTAAGTGAGCTGATGAATGCCAAAACGTCTTTTTCCCTTCTGTATCATTCCAGGTCAATAATTGTAAAGCTACATCATGGGTTATTGCTGTATCCGCGTCCACTACCTCGCCATCAATTTTGGCAGCTAATACATTACGGGCTAATCCTTCAGATATGGACAAAGCCACATCCATAGGAGTGATTCCTTGTTCAAACTCACGAACCTGACCGTCAGGAAAAGATATCTTAATCATAGAAAAAATTTTTGCAAAGGTACAAATTAAGCGGCAATCTTAACAGCGCTTAATCGCTTTTTTGTGCAGTTGAATCTACTAAAATTGTTGCGCTATCTAGGCGTTTACCCAATAAACGATCGCGCAATTGAATAAATCGCACGTCAGAAACAAATTGTTTTTTACCTGAATCTAACATAGCTATACTCTTTGATTTTTGGCCCATATTTAAATAGACTAAGGCTTGATTAAAAAGCGCATCTCGGTAAAGCGCTGACTGAGTGGGCACTTGAGCTAGGTACACAAGCGCTTGTTTGTTATTTCCCAGTCTTGTATAAAACTCTCCCAGCTCTAACATGATGGCTGGATTTTGAGGTAATTGGAGAAAAACATTTAAATAAACCATTTCAGCCCGATCATATTGATGCAACTGAACCAAAAAACGTCCCCAATTTAAAAGCAAATAAGGATCTAAAGGATATTTTTTCAACTCAGCCAATATCAAATTTTGATAATTCAATTGCGACATACGTGGCATGTGATACCTAAAATAAGCATTACTTAAATGACTATGAATAAGGTCTTTACGTTGGATTGATTGCATGGCAAATAAACTATCACCACGCACCATTTTCTGCAAATAAGACAGATACGGTTTTTCAGCTACCGCTACGCCCATAGATTCTGCTTGGCGTAAATAAGTAGCAGCAATTCGTTTAGAATGAGATGCTAAATAAATTTCACTTAGTGTCAAATACATCGAAGCGGAGTTATATCCCGATGATTCTAGTGCTTTGGCTTCTTCGAGTGCTTGCGCATACCAACCTAGATGACTTTTAATCTGAGCAGAAACCAACAAATAATCAACATCACCCGGACTCTTTGCTAACGCGCGCTTGATGTCATTTTCAGCATGCAAATAATCACGTAAATCCAAATACGCTTTAGCACGTAAAAAGTATAAATGTGCATCATCATTATCGCGCAAAAGTTGCGTAATGTAAGACACTACTAAGCCAGGACGCTGCAGCTGGCTGTAAGCTGATTTGGGTGGAATAACTTCGCCCCGTTGATCCGCTGATGAACCACATGCAAAAAGCCAAGAAGAACAAATAGCGATTAAAAACCGATATCGAGTACCAACGGATACCATGCAAAGTCTTTTGATTGTGGTAAATAAACTCCTCGAACGCCAAACTCAAACTCTTGAGAAAAACGCATCAAATGCACTTGAAATGACAAATCTACGCCGATTGATTGATAATCACGTGTTAGTGTCTGAGATTTTTGGGCAACTTTTCCACGTCCACCATCAGCAAATAAATCCATATTGATACGCTTCAAATAAAGCCACCTACCCACATTGAAATCTGTTGACGCAACCGGAAACCGGTAATCTAAACTATAACTAAACATCTGGTCAAATGAGGCATAGTTAAATCCTCTAGGAAAAAATAGATTACTACCAAAACGGTAATTCCCCTTTGATTCTTGCTGGTAGCCCGTACGAACACTAAACCCGTGATGCTTCAAGAACCCTGGGAAAAAGAGCTTGGATTGGATGGACCAAATCTCTGCTTGCAAAGATTGAGCAAAAGGCGTTGAGTTAAATCGGCCAACTACCTGAATACCCCATTTCGATTGTAAATCTCGATACGTTCGATTAAACATTTTTGAATACGCTATCTGATAATTCACAGAGGTATAGGTCCCATTAAATGCCCCTGAAATATATCGACGCTGCAAATCATACCCAGCTACTTGGAGAAAGTCAACTTTTGATCCAAACTCAAGTGATTCCTGAAATACAGAATGAGTTAAATTAAATGGGATACGCATACCTAAGGAATATTTGGTTTGTCTCCACTGATCAGAAACTAAGGCAAATTGATTATTCGCCACGGGTAGATTTAATTCCGTAAATCTATTCCCTGATTCATAATTGAAATCAATCGCTGGGAAAAAACCCTGATAGGATACACGCGCAAAAGAATTCGCTACGCGCTCATTCGCATTCCATTGATAGCCAAAACTAGCCTGCAGATTACTCAATACGTCTTTACTTACAATACCCATATCGATGGAATTACCTTGTGAGCCCACTAACGGCCCCCATGCGTATGGATTGAAAATTCTCCACTTTGAAAATGTCGTCGTTGGATAAGAAACAATGGAATCTGTAGCAGCAATTTGAGTGCTTACATGTAATTGAAATAATTTCTTTGTCGAGGTATCTCCTTCGGCTACCGTGTAACCTGAAGCTGTATATTTTGCATAGGTCAACTTACCACCGCGAGGAACCCCAAAATAAGCACCGTATTTATCGGATGTTAGGACTTTTACTTGATTCGATGTAGGATCCACGCGAACCACCTGATCAATGCCGTCCACAGGAAGATTAAATAAGATATGCTCACCAGATAAATAGGGGTGAGACCCATTTAATGCACCTAATTGAACAGAATCTCGTAAAACATTGTCCTTCCAATTCCAAACAACAATCGTTTTTGATTGACCTTTTTTACGGACAAAAATATAATCCGATTCCCCCTGCAAACGCGGTTGAACAAACTGCTCACCAGGTTTAACGGCTAACTGTGCTACCAATTCGCGCGTTTCACGATCAATAACTTGCAAAGATGATGCACCAGATGAACGATAAACCAGCGCGCCTATAAACTTCGAATCAGCAGAAATACTTGGATTCGTTGCCTGACCCAAAGAACCCCATTTGATTCGCTGACAATGCATCAAATCATATAGGTAAAAAACAGTTTGGTTCTTTTGACCCCACCTCGGATGATACTGGTACTCGGACCATACAACGAATTGTGATGAAGCCGCTAACATCGCATTATCAAAGTAAGGACCTAAATAAACGAGACGCCGCTCGTGCGATGGCGTCAGT
>JAIXRT010000050.1 GCA_027485075.1 Cytophagaceae bacterium | reverse complement strand
TAATAATATAATCTAAAAAGCAGAGCCGAACGCGCCACCCAATACTGAGTTAGCAGCAGCAGGTCCCATGTAGAAGTCCTCCTGCATTCCCGACCCGCGCATCATCGTGTCATACGAAGGCTTTGAAGGGGCTGTGCTGGCAATAGGTGCCGGTGGGAACACGCCCTGTTGCATAGCCGAATTGTCTAAATAATCCGCCTGGCTAGGGGAATGTTGAGATGGCCCCGAAGATACGCGAACACCATTCGCCTGACGTTTTTCATTCGAGGAACCCGAAGAACCATTCCACAATTCATTGACGCGGTCAACCAAAATATTCACTTTAAGACCCATCTTCGTTTGAATACTGAGAACAATAATCAAAAAGGCTAAAACGACGGTTGTAAGTGTCAAGTGCTCGTATTTGAATCCGCTGTAAGTAGGGAAATAAGTTATTACACGGTGGATAACAATGATTCCGCAGAACATAACGACCAATTGGATGAAGATTTCGACTAAAACCTCTAAACTCGACTTCTCTGGGTCGGCCTCTGGGATGAATCTCTGAATCGATTTATTGAGAATGACTACAGGAATAACAGCCATAAGTGCGTATTGTATGACATTGAGAAACTCGGCCTTACTCTCCGAAGAAGAAGAGAACACATGGCCTAAAAAGGTTTTCTTGGGTCCTTCCGTCGTTTCTTGTAGAATATCCATTATATTCTCTCTTTAGATAAGGTTCTCGCCGAACCGATCAAAAACAATAATATTAACAATGAATCCTTTTTGACAGATGCAGAAAAATTTTGATGGGGGTTAGTCCTATTCCTTCGATACAAACTCCTCAATAAGGGGGAAGAGGGGGTAAATGGCAAATGCGGCGGCAATGGCGACCTCGCGATGCTCCTTTTGTGTTCCCTTTTCGGTTCTCACCTGAATATAATGAATCCAAGACCTCAGCGTTCCATTCATATAAAGTGTGGAGGGTGTCATGCCTTCTGGGAGAACCGCACGGGCTTGTTCCTTGGCAATACCTTGTTCTAAAGCCCATTGATAGGCCTCTTTGGCTTGTTCGGCGAGGGCTTCCTGGCGTTGGTCCCATTCGGTCTGGAGTTGTTGGTCTTCGCTAACAATACTATTCTGTCTGTTCTTGGGGTCCTGAAGCCTGGCTTCTCTTGTCATAAAGGGTTCATTCACTTGGGCATATCTCTGTGAGAACTCTTGGAATGAGAAAGAGCGGTGACGGAGAATCTGGCGGGCTATATCGCGAGTTGTATTTATTTCGAGACAGATAGAGACCATTTCGAAAGGTGACCAATGTTGGTTTTGGATGAGGTATTGAAGGAGTTTCGGATTTGTTTTAGTATTATGTTGATTCGCCGGGTTGGAAACACGGGCACAATAAGCCACCATGTCCTGGAGGGTTTCTGTTTGAGTAGGGGACTGTGAAAAGCTGACGAGTTTGGCGGACATATGTAGGGGAATGGGAGAACTTTATATATAGTTTTTAGGATTGGGTTTTATATCGGAGTCATAAAGAGATTATTATGAAAGGGGTATAAAAAGAAGGGGTCTATCAAGACATATCATGAGTCGTGCTGTAGCATCTGCTAAACAAAGAAGGGCCGGAGTCTCTGCTCCCGAGCCACCTGCTGCTCTTTCAGCCCCTGCTCCTCCTGCTAACGGATTGACCCTGCCTCAAGTGATTGCTTTAGTCGATAGTCGCTTGATTAAATTGGAGAACTTCATGAAGGATACTTTGGAGAGTGGTGTTCCTGGACCAGCTCCTTCGGTTTCTTTTGCTCAAGATGCTGTTACTGGAGAGGAGTCGTCGGTTGCCGAGGTTTTACAAGAATATGAGAACCGTTTTATGCTGTTGGCGGAAGAGATTGCCCAGCTGAAAGATACATTGATGAAACTACAGACTTATACTATGGATGTCAATAAAATGTTGTTGGAGGAGCGTGTGAATGTTTTGTCGGATTTAGGAAATGATAAAACGATGTTTGTGATGGAGGACGCGACATTGGCTGGTGGAGATGTTGAGAGGGTTTAAAAATAAAAATATTCGCGAATAAAATATAAAAACAACTTCTATATTTTATTATATGTCTACTGATTCCTTGGTTGAAATGATGGAGAAATACCAACAAGAGTATTATCAATCACAAGGTAAAAATATATTTTTCAAGAAGAGTCAAAAACAGGATTGTGCGAAGGGTGTGAGCCAGGCCTTTCCTTTAGAAGACATGATTAACCGGACCATTTTTATTATCCCGCAAAAGAACAAACTCATATTTGATTACACTGTCTTCAAACTTTACGCTACTAGTGAAAATTACGAGGCAATTATACAACGGGTCATTGAATCCTATGACCTGTTATTGAGCCAATACTCTACATTCGAAGTACACATCATTTTAGACGGATTTACCATATCAGCTGCCGAGAGATACAAATCCGTTATTCAACTCTTCTGTAATAAGTGTATGACATCTCAGACGAGATATTCGCAATATATTACCGGGATGTATTTGTATTATACGCCTTCTATGATGGAGAGTATTTCGACGTTGTTGAAACCGTTTATTGACCCCAATGTTAGCCATAGTATTTTTATGTATTCGAAAGCGGAAAGCCCTGCTATTTTTAAAAGTTTATTTGAAAAATAAAGTAGGGTTAAAAAGTTATTCGAAGAAGTGTCATAAAGGATT
>JAIXRT010000245.1 GCA_027485075.1 Cytophagaceae bacterium | reverse complement strand
TTCAATGGGTACATATAGTGGAAAATGTTGCATGACCTCTTTCTCTGCTGCTTCATAAACAGCACTAGAATAATGCAATTGTAACGTACACAAAATAGCGTCGTAAATTACTTCTTGCTTATTGTAATGGCCCACAAATTGAATATGGACCATTTCTTTATCATTGCCAATGGGTAAATTTTCATCATCTATGTAGACAAATGATCGATTTTCCTGTGCACACAGGCTTTTTAAATTTTGGATTTCCTCAATTGAAAAGCCTGGATTAGTTGTATTGGACATGTTTATTTAATTAATAAAAGTTCACGGTATTTTGGTAGAGGCCATTCGTCATCATCAACGATAAGTTCGAGTTTGTCCACAGAGTAACGGATTTCTTCGAAGTAGCCTTTTACTTTGGTACCATAAAGGGTCGCTCTTTCCTCTAAATCTTCTACATTATTTGCCTCCTTGCGCGCTTCAGTCATTTCACTTTGTAGTCGAACGATAGATGAAGTGTATTCAGAGATTTTTTTAATCATTTCAACAGTTGGCGCAAAATACTGTGGGTCAATCCCAATTTCCTTCTGTCCTTTCACATTTTCTACTAATTGTGTTTGATATTTTAACGACGTAGATACAATGTGATTAATGGCCATATCGCCTATGACACGCGATTCGATTTGAATTTTCTTGACATAGTTCTCAAGTTCGATTTCATGACGAGCATGCATTTCCTCTTTGGAATAGATACCATGTTTGGTGAATAGTTCAATGGATTCTGGACGAGCGTATACTGCCAAAGCCTCAGGTGTTGTTTTTAAGTTAGAAAGACCACGTTTTTCAGCCTCAACCACCCATTCGTCAGAATATCCGTTTCCTTCAAATCGAATCTTCTTAGATTCTTTGACATAACGCTTAAGTACTTCCATGATAGCAAGCTCTTTTTTGACTCCTTTTTCAAGGACAGCTTCAACTTCCTTACGGAACTTAATTAATTGATCAGCTACGATGGTATTTAACACGGTCATCGGTGCAGCTGAATTCGCTGAAGAACCTACTGCACGAAATTCGAATTTGTTACCTGTAAAGGCAAAAGGAGAAGTTCTGTTACGATCTGTGTTATCAAGAATCAATGATGGGATTTTATTGATACCTAATTTTAAGTAGACATTATCTCCTTTTTCTAGTGTGATATCATCAATGTCACTCATGTTTTCCAAGTCATCCAAAACTTGGCTCATTGTTGACCCCAAAAATACAGATACAATGGCAGGAGGCGCTTCATTCGCACCGAGTCTATGCTCATTACCTGCAGATGCAATGGAAGCACGAAGTAAATCTGCCCGATCATGTACCGCCTTTAATGTGTTAACGAAAAAGGTAAGGAAACGTAAATTTTCTTTTGGTTTCGATGAAGGAGCTAATAAATTCACTCCAGTATCAGTTGCTAATGCCCAGTTATTGTGCTTTCCTGAGCCATTGATGCCAGCAAAAGGTTTTTCATGAAATAAGACCTTCAATTTGTGTTTTGAAGCGACTTTATTCATTAAATCCATCAACAAGGCATTGTGATCACAAGCTAAATTGGCTTCTTCAAATGTTGGTGCCACCTCGAATTGAGCTGGAGCAACCTCATTGTGGCGCGTACGAACCGGCATACCTAATTTAAGGGCTTCAATTTCGAAGTCTACCATAAATGAATTGGCCCGATTAGGAATAGAACCAAAATAATGATCTTCTAATTGCTGACCTTTGGCTGGTGCGTGACCAAAAACAGTTCTACCTGACATCACTAAATCTGGGCGTGCATTAAATAATGCTTCATCGACAAGAAAATATTCTTGTTCTGCACCAAGCGTTGGAATGACTTTACTAACATCTCGGCTAAAAAATTCTTTAACAACAGCAGTAGATGCTTTGTCGATTAACTCAATCGATTTTAAAAGTGGAGTTTTGTAGTCTAATGCTTCACCCGTATAGGATACGAAAACAGAAGGAATACATAATGTGGCAGTTCCTGCTGCATTTTCCATAATGAATGCTGGCGATGAAGGATCCCATCCGGTATACCCACGTGCTTCAAACGTTGATCTAATTCCTCCGTTTGGAAAAGATGAGGCATCTGGTTCTTGTTGGACCAAAGCAGATCCTTTAAATTTTTCAACGGCCTTTCCATTGCTTAGGTCGATATCAAAAAATGAATCATGCTTTTCTGCAGTTGTCCCTGTGAGTGGTTGAAACCAGTGTGTGTAGTGTGTTGCTCCTTTTGAAATGGCCCATGATTTCATGGCGGCAGCTACTTCGTCTGCAGCATCACGATCAATCTTTGAACCTGTTTGGATCGCTGTATTGATTTTCAAATAAGCCTCTGGAGATAATAAAGAGCGCATGACTTCATCACTAAATGTCATGCTGCCGTAGTAATCGCTTACTTTTTCGGTTGGTAATTTAACAGGAGTACCTGCGCGCATTTGAGCTAATTCAAGTGCTTTAAATCGAGTTATAGCCATTTTTTATCGTTGAAAATTAGATTTATAAAAATAGCCAAAATGTCCGAACTATTTAAATGTATATCCCAGATATTTAAAAATTGCACTAACGTAGGTATTAGTTTGAATTTTTGCAGATTTTCAGAATAATGGTTATGTTTTTTGTGTTTTTGGCAAATTTTCTGTTGCTTTTTTCAAAATCTGGTTTAAATTTGTATCAATAAATCGCAAAAAAGTATTTTTATTATCATTATAAGTATAAAATCATGGCTAAATCTAAATTAGAGTACATTTGGTTGGATGGTTACAAGCCAACCCAGAGTTTGCGTTCTAAGACTAAAATTGAAAACAATTTTAGCGGTAAATTGGAAGATCTTGATATGTGGTCTTTTGATGGTTCATCTACTCAGCAAGCAGAAGGAGGTTCATCTGACTGTTTATTAAAACCTGTATATGTTTGCCCTGATCCAGCACGTCGTGATGGATATTTGGTAATGTGTGAGGTTTTGAATGCAGACGGAACACCGCATGAGTCTAATGGTCGTGCCACGATTGAAGATGATGATAATGATTTTTGGTTTGGTTTTGAGCAGGAGTATTTCCTTTGGGATCCTGAGACAAATAAGCCACTAGGTTTCCCATCTAATGGTTATCCAGAGCCACAGGGACCATATTACTGTTCAGTAGGTGCTAAAAATGCTTATGGACGTGCGATTATTGAAGAGCCTTTAGATTTGTGTATTGATGCTGGTTTAAACATCGAAGGTATTAACGCTGAAGTTGCCGCAGGACAGTGGGAATTCCAGATGTTTGCAAAAGGTGCTAAACAAGCAGGTGACGAAATTTGGTTAGGCCGTTATATTTTAGAGCGTTTAGGAGAGAAATACGGTGTAGCTGTTAATTGGCATTGCAAGCCATTAGGCGAATTAGATTGGAATGGATCAGGTATGCATGCTAATTTCTCTAATACAGCTTTGCGTACTGCAGGTAAAAAAGATACATACGATGTAATCTGTCAAGCATTCGCTCCATTTGTTAAGGAACATATTGAAGTGTATGGTGCCGACAATCACATGCGTTTGACTGGTAAGCATGAAACTGCTTCGATTCACGATTTCTCTTATGGAGTTTCAGATCGTGGAGCTTCTATTCGTATTCCAATCGCTGTTGTTGAAAAAGGATGGAAAGGTTGGTTAGAAGATCGCCGTCCAAATTCAGCTGCAGATCCATATAAAGTAGCTGCTCGTATCATCAAAACGGTGAAAACAGCTAAGTTATAATCTATTTTAATCTTGCATTTATATACTTTTATGATTGAAAATGGCGGGGAATCCCGCCATTTTTGTTTTAAATTGCAGGCTGAAATTAGCACATGAGTAAAGTTGCATTTTATACACTGGGTTGTAAGTTGAATTTTGCCGAATCGAGTTCGATTGCACGGTCCCTGGAGCCGTTGGGTTTTGTTCGGGCCGACTTTCAAGATACGCCAGATTTATTCGTAATTAATACCTGTAGTGTAACGGAGCAAGCAGATAAGAAATGCAAGAAGGTTGTTCGGGAGGCAAAGAAGATAAATCCAGCTGCTACAGTTGTTATCATTGGTTGTTATGCCCAATTAAAACCAACCGAAATCGCTTCTATTCCAGGGGTTGATTTAGTACTTGGGGCCAATGAGAAGTTTCAAATGCCTGCCTTGCTTCCACCCTATTTAGATCGGTCATCTGAAGATTTACCGAAATTAATTGCGACGGAAATACGGTATGATTTGGATTATCATGCATCCTATAGTGTAAATGATCGTACTCGGACGTTTTTGAAAGTTCAAGATGGTTGTGATTATCCTTGCTCGTACTGTACGATACCTTTGGCTCGCGGACAATCGCGTTCAGATAGCATTGAAAAAGTACTTGGTTTGATTGAGGAAATTGCAGCAAATGGAGTAAAAGAAGTTGTGCTGACTGGGGTTAATATTGGGGATTTTGGTATTCAGCAAGGAAAGCGTTTAGAAACATTTTTCGATTTGGTTCGTGCGATTGAAGAGCACGCTACCATTGAGCGTTTTCGGATTTCAAGTATAGAGCCAAATTTGTTAACACCTGAATTAATTGAATTCTTAGCTACTTCTACGCGCTTTGTGCCACATTTTCATATTCCTCTTCAATCAGGCTCAAATGCTGTTCTTCGATTAATGAAGCGTCGGTATCAGCGAGAACTGTATTTAGATCGTGTTTCGCGTATTCATGCCGTTATGCCAGATGCTTGTATTGGTGTCGACGTGATTGTGGGTCATCCTGGAGAAACGCCTGAATTATTTTTGGAAACCTATGAATTTCTGAATTCTTTAGATATTTCGTATTTACATGTTTTCCCATACTCGGAACGTGCCAATACGTATGCAGTTGACATTCTACCTAAAGTCGACAATATGCAAAAATCAGAAAGATCTAAAATGCTCCATATTCTTTCAGAGAAAAAAAGGCATGCTTTTTATGCGGGTCAATTAGGAAATACAGGATCCGTTTTATTTGAGGAATCGGGTAATGCTGGATTTATGGAGGGTTTTTCTGAAAATTATGTACGGGTATCTGCTCCGTATGATCCATTGCAAATCAATACGATACAACCTGTCAGGTATAAAGACATTATGGAAACTGGTGATGTGAAGGGGGAAGTGTTAATTTTGGACCCTAGACGTTAGTCACTGGACGCTAGTTGTCAGTCGTTAGTCTCTAGTCGCTAGTCGTTAGTCACGGAGTCCGAAGGGAATTAGTCTGAAGGTTAATGGAAAGATCTCTTACTTCTCACTTCTTAACTCTTAACTCTTACTTCTTACCTCTTACCTCTCACCTCCATGATACAAAAAAGCCAGAAACTAAAAGTCTCCGGCTTTTTGATTGAAACAAAACCACAAGAACCATTACTTGCGGCTTTGTTATGTTAGATTATTCGGCTAACGACTCATCGTGTTGCGAAATATCCAATCCTAATCTTTCTTCTTCTTCATTAACACGTAGTGGGATAATTTTGTCCGTTACGATCAATAAGATATAAGACAAGCCAAAAGCAAACGCAGAAACAATTGCTAAGGCCAATAAATGCTTAAAGAATAAAGCAGTTTCTCCATAGAATAAACCATTTTCAACAACCGCAGCATTAACTGCTGATGTTGCGAAAATACCTGTCATTAACATACCTACCATACCACCTAAACCATGGCAAGGAAATACATCTAACGTGTCATCTAAGTTTGAACTTGCTCTCCAATGTGCTGCTATGTTTGAGACAATCGCCGCAACGACGCCAATGAAGATGGCAACCGGAACTGTTACAAATCCTGATGCAGGAGTGATGGCTACTAGGCCAACTACCGCACCAATGCAAAATCCTAGCGCAGAAACTTTTTTGCCACGAGTTACATCAAATAAGATCCAAGATAAACCTGCAGCAGCTGCTGCTACGTGTGTAGTTGCGAATGCAGTAACTGCCAATCCATTTGCCCCCACTGCAGATCCTGCATTGAAACCAAACCATCCGAACCATAATAAACCTGTTCCTAATAATACATAAGGAATATTAGCTGGAGGCAAAATGTTAGATTCAATATGAGACTTACGACGACGTAAATACAAAGCTCCTGCTAATGCAGCCCATCCTGCAGACATGTGTACAACCGTTCCACCAGCGAAATCAAGAACACCTAAATTAAACAAGAATCCATCTGGATGCCATGTCCAGTGTGCTAATGGTGCATAAACTACGACACAGAACAATACCATGAATAAAACGAATGCACGGAAATTAATACGCTCTGCCAAAGCACCAGAAATAAGCGCTGGTGTAATAACCGCGAATTTCATTTGGAAAAACGCGAATAACGCGAATGGAATGGTAAATTTTAATTGATCTGTTGATCCCAAGGATAATTTGTGATCGAATACATTATTGAACATAAAGAATGTTCTTGGATCTCCGATCCAGCCACCCAATGAGTCGCCAAACGCCAAACTAAACCCAAAAACAATCCAGATAACCGAAATTACTCCCATGGCAATAAATGATTGCAACATCGTTGAAATAACGTTTTTATGATTAACCATGCCACCATAAAAATAAGCTAATCCAGGTGTCATCAATAAAACTAGGCCAGATGCAACAATCATCCAGGCTGTATCACCTGTATTAAGTCCCTCTGTAGGCATTACGCCAGGTACTGATGTTGTAAAAAGTGCAAGTACGGCTACGGCGATTAAAACAAGTAGCGGGATCCAAGTTGGTTTTTGTGTTGTCATGTTCGTACGTTTAAAATGATTGAAAATTTAGTTAAGGATTAAAATTTATAAATAAAGTGCATGGCTAATGTAGTTTGAGAGCTTTGGCCTTTTCCATCTCCGTCCACAAATTGCTCTGTCTTATACGAATCTGTACGTAATTCTGGTTTGATTAATAAGTGACCATCAGCAGCAGTAAACGTTCCAGTTAATGTGAATGAATTTACATCTGTTCCAGAACCATCTGCGGCACGTAATGCACGAGCACCAGAGGTGTTGTCGAATACCTCATAACGACCGCCTAAGCTGAAATTATCAGTAAAGGCATAGTTAGAATATAACGCTACTCCACCCCATGTTTTGCTATCACCTACGCTTCCGCCTCCTTGAAAATCACCTGTCTGTGATCCATATGCTGCGTTTAGGCCAACTAAATACTTAGGAGTAATTTGATAAGACGTTGTTAAGTCCAACAAATTGTAGCTACCTGTGTCATCTTTTCCGCTTGCTAATGGAGCTGATTCGTTAGATGATATTCCATTCACATATACGTTCCAACCAGCAGCTGGAGATGTAAATACTTGGTAAATGAATCCTTTGGAAGCATTGTTATCATTTAAATTATCCACATTGTTGACCAATCCAACCATGGCAGAAAATTTGTCACTGAATGAATAATTCGCTTTCGCACCGATGTGATAAAATGGACCATTGTTGAATAAATTAGAAAGTGAATAGTTGTAGTTTACGGGTGCGTCAATTACCTCGTATCCAATATGTGTTCCGAATTGACCCATCGTGAATGTTAGTTTATCCGAAGCCTTCCAGTTGAAATACGCTTGCTTGATGGCTAACGAGGTGCTTCCTTTTCCTAATGGTCCTACTAAATTGCCATATTGACCTAAATCTGCATTAGGTCCAAATGTTAAGTCAACGACTACATCTGCATTTTTAGTTGCATAGCCGAATTTAGTTTGCACGAGTCCCAATGAAAATTGATTGGATTTTTGATCAAACGCCCGCTCATATCCAGAAGAACCTAAGTTGCTGCGTGAAGATGGATTGTTGAAATTTAGCATGTAATATGAATCAATGTAACCTGAAAAGGAAAACTTAGGAGCTTCCGCTTCTTTTTCTTGGGAAAATCCACAAAATGCTAGAGCTGCAAAAAATGCTGTTAGGATAGATTTTTTCATGTGTGCGATTGTTTAAGTGTTTATAAATGCTTGACTACATTTCAAAGGTTCGACAATAAATTGTATTATCCAAATAAATTCGAACAAAAATTAACTAATAATTGTAAAAAATACAGAAAATGATAAAAATAAGGTTAAAAATTAAACCTGTTTTTAATGAAAATGCAAAAAATAAATAAAAATAAGTAAAAATATAAACCTCAATTTTGAATATATGTAAAATGCTATTTCTTAAATGTTTATTTGATAAGGGCCAAAAAAAAGCCCATCGATTGATGGGCTTTCTTTATATGAATATGTTTTACTTATGCTTCTGCATGTAACCAAGCTTTCTTAGCTTCTAAAGTTTCTTTATCCTCTACGTGATCTGGATCTGGTACACAGCAATCAACCGGACAAACGGCAGCACATTGTGGCTCCTCATGAAATCCAGTACATTCAGTGCATTTATCTGGTACAATATAGTAGAACTCTTCTGATATAGGGTCAACAGGTGATTTAGCATCCATGGATGATCCATCTTCTAGTTCCACTTCAGTTAAAGCCGTTCCTCCAGCCCAAGTCCACTCTACTCCTCCTTCATAAATGGCTGTATTAGGGCATTCGGGTTCGCATGCTCCACAGTTAATACATTCGTCAGTGATGATAATTGCCATAACAAGTATTAAAAATTTTGTGCAATTTACATAAGTAATTTTGAATAGTAAATATTTTATAATGACTATTCATGTTTTTTATGACCTTTGTGTATCCACATTTAATTAAATGGGTCTCCTAATATGAAAAAAGAACGTTTTATTAACCTAGTTTCATTTCTAAACGCATACTTTTCTGATTCAACTAATCAGGAAAAAATAGAATTATTTATAGAAAAAGCTAAAAATGAGAATGCATGGTTTTCAGATTTGCTTATTCGAAATGCGATGGAGGCTATAGCGGAACAATTTTTAGACGCTTCACGTTGGGAGGATTTTTTCGATCAATATGGAGCTCCTATACAAGATAACCCGAAAAAAGTAGGTTTGATATTACCTGGAAATCTGCCAGCCGTTGGTATGCATGATCTACTCATGACCGTTGCGAGCGGGCACCAGGCTATCGTTAAATTAAGTTCGCAAGATCGGTCTTTAATGACAATGTATATTGAATTAATTAATTCATTCGATTCTGATTATAAAGTGGAGATTCAAGAGCGCATGTCTGGCACTGATGCGGTTATTGCTACGGGTTCAGATTTTTCTTCTGGCTATTTTGTGAATTATTTTGCTAAGATCCCGCATCTAATTCGTAAAAATAGGAGTTCGGTAGCTGTGCTTTCGGGAAATGAAACCGCTGATGATTTTAAGCAACTAGCATCTGATATATTTATGTATTATGGATTAGGTTGTCGCAATGTGTCTACAATAGCTGTTCCTGATTCAATGGATTTAGTTCCCTTGTTTGATGTTTTGACATTAGAAGATTGGGTGTTAGATCATACGAAGTATTCCAATAATTACCAGTATCACAAAACATTATATCTACTGAATCAAATTCCACATTTTGATTTAGGCAATCTGATTGTAACCGAAAATGATACCTTGGTCTCCCCTGTTGGCGTTTTACATGTGCACCGATATGCTTCTGAAAACGAACTTACTGATTGGTTGGCAAGTAGTGATGAGAAAATTCAATGCGTGGTAGGCTCAAACTACATTCCATTTGGCCAATCGCAAAACCCGGCTTTAGATGATTTTGCTGATGGTATCAATACGTATCAGTTTTTAACTAGTTTGTCGTAAACGAATTGTTTCAGAATGACAGCTCCGGTTGTGCCAATTACCGCACCAGTGATTACATCTAACGGATAATGGACGCCTAAATAGATTCGACTATATGCTATGAGGCTAGCCCAAATTAGTAATGCGATACCCAAAGGTTTATGTCGAGTCAGTAAATAGAACCCCACGGCCATTGCAAATGCATTTGCAGCATGGGATGAGCAAAAGCCATAAAGTCCCCCAGGTCCGTTTGGCATATGAATCCATGTTTGGAATTCCGGTACATGACTTGGTCGAAGCCGTTTAACCAGTGGTTTTAAGATGGAAGAAGATATTTGGTCAGCCCAAACAATCGTTAGCACTAAATAAAAAATGCTAGCCTTAATTGTTTTAGGGTTGTGTTTGAACAATTTCCATATGAGATATGCATACAATGGAATCCAAACATATTTGTCGGATAAAAATTGCATGATTGGATCCGCTGCATGGCTATGCCATTCATTGATTAACCTAAATAAGTTTTGATCCCATGCTGGAAACATCATCTAAAATTTAAAGTGTTCCCGAGCTCGTCCCAAGGTTTGTTTAGCTATAGGTTCAACTTTACGTTCACCTTCTGCTAGTTTTTCTTCAATCACATCCGGATTGTTGATATAAAAGTCAAATTTCTCACGTGCCTCTTTGAAATAACGCAACATCATTTCGTGTAAGGCTTGTTTCGCGTGGCCATATCCATATCCTCCACGGACGTAATTGGCATGCATTTCAGCTGTTTCTTCGGGTGAAGCCAACAAGCTATACAGTTTAAAAGTAATGTCTGTTGATGGATCTTTAGGGTCTTCCAAAGGAGTTGAATCAGATTCAATTTTTTTGATTTGTTTCAACAGGTCCTTTTCTGGTAGAAAAATATCAATGTAGTTATTCAGTGATTTACTCATTTTGTTGCCGTCTATCCCTGGAATCGTCATGACAGATTCATTAATAGCAGCTTCAGGAATCACAAAGATGTCTTTTTGTGCCATGCGATTAAATGTTCCAGCGATGTCACGCGTCATTTCAATATGCTGGCGTTGATCCTTTCCTACTGGAATAAGTTCGGCATCATAGAGTAAGATGTCTGCGGCTTGTAACACAGGATAGGTGAAAAGTCCGGCATTCACTTGCGCCATTTGGGCAGATTTATCTTTAAAGCTGTGCGCGTTTGCTAGCATGGGAAATGGTGTAATGCAGTTTAAGTACCACATTAATTCCGTATGATAAGCGGCTAATTTGGATTGACGGTAGAAGTAATTATTTTCGGTATCGAATCCGAAAGCCAACCACGCTGCCGCAATGGATAATGTATTGGCTCGAATTTGTTCCCCATCACGCAAACTTGTCAGGGTATGTAAATCAGCGATAAACAAAAAAGATTCGTTGCCCGGTTTTTTAGAAAGTTCAATGGCAGGTAGAATAGCTCCCAAAATATTTCCTAAATGTGGTTTACCTGAGGACTGAATCCCTGTTAAAATGCGCATAATGACTATTTTAATAAATTTCACAAAAATCATTAAATTCAATCAATTCTCCCAATTTATTTTGGGAAAGAATCGCTAATTTCGTTTCTATTTTGGTTCATTGATTCATGTCTATCTCCCCTAGCCTTTTAGCTTTTTTATCGGAATTGAAACAGCACAATTCACGCGAGTGGTTTGCTGAGCATAAAGCTAGCTATGAATCAGAAAAGGCCTTATTTGATGGATTGATTGAACAATTGATTCAGGAATTTTCCGCTTTTGAAAATATGGATGGTGTATTAAAGAAGCACTGTTCCTATCGTCTTTACCGCGACGTTCGTTTTTCAAAGAATAAGGATCCGTATAAAACGTGGTTTTCGGCGAGTTTCTCTGAAGGTGGTCGGAAGTCTGGTTACATGGATTATTATTTGCACATCGAGCCCGGTGGTAAATCATTTTTAGGCGGAGGAATGTATAATCCCACCCCTGAGCAGTTGGCCGCTTACCGTCAAGAAGTAGATTATAATGGTGCAACACTTCGAGGAATCGTTGAATCTCCTTCATTTGTTAAGCTTTTTGGTGAAGCAGAAGGTGATTTGTTGAAAAAAAATCCCAAAGGTTTTGATCCAGATCCAGATGATGAGGTCTATTTGCGGCGTAAGCAATTGTTTTATTGGCATCATTTTTCAGACAATGAACTTGTCTCACCTGATTTTACCTCGAAGTTAATGTTGGCCGCCATGCAATTAAAGCCATTTTTGGATTTCTTGAATGCCACATTTTTTGATAAAGAACCCTTTTTAAAAGCTTAATATTTTATGCAGTTTTCGCATTTACATAATCATTCTCAATTTTCTTTGCTCGATGGCGCATCAAAGATTTCTTCGATGTTCAAAAAAGCAAAGGAGGACAATATGCCAGCTGTTGCGATAACAGACCATGGAAATATGTTTGGGGTGTTTCAATTTGTGGCGGAAGCTGGGAAGCAAGGGGTTAAGCCGATTGTGGGTTGTGAATTTTATCTGGTAAAGGATCGCCATAAACAGGCATTTACGAAGATTGACAAGGATAAGCGTTATCATCAATTATTTCTGGCTAAGAATCCGGAGGGTTATCAAAACCTAGTCAAATTGTGTTCGCTGGGATTTATGGAAGGTATGTATTCCAAGTATCCACGAATTGATAAGGAACTCGTTTTAAAATACCATAAGGGTTTAATTGCGACAACTTGTTGTTTAGGGGCATCTGTGCCTCAAGCGATTTTACGTGATGGTGAAGAAGAAGCAGAAAAGGAATTTAAGTGGTGGCTGGACCTATTTGGCGAAGACTATTATATCGAAGTTCAAAATCATTATATACCTGAACAACAGACTGTTAACGAGGTTTTGTTAAAGTTTGCTAAGAAGTATAATGTCAAAGTTATTGCCTCAAATGATTCTCATTATTTGGATCAAAAAGATTCCAATGCCCATGATATTCTTTTATGTATCAATACGGGAGAAAAGCAAGCTACCCCTACCTATAAGGATATCGAAGGTGATTTTGACATGAAGGGAAAGCGTTTCGCTTTTTATAATGATCAATTTTATTTCAAGACGACGGAAGAAATGACCCAATTGTGGTCACATGTTCCGGAAGCTATTGATAACACCAATGAGATTGTTGGCAAAGTCGAAACGTTGAAGTTGACAAAGGATGTCATGTTGCCCAACTTCCAGATTCCTACTGAATTCCTCAATCAGGATGATTATTTGGAGCATCTAACGATGGAGGGTGCGAAAAAGAGGTATGTCGACATAGACCAGGTAGTTGAGGAACGCATTCGTTTTGAGTTGTATACGATCAAGACCATGGGTTTTGCCGGTTATTTCTTGATTGTAGCCGATTTTATTCAAGCTGGACGTGATTTAGGAGTTTATGTCGGACCGGGTCGTGGCTCGGCGGCAGGCTCAGTTGTAGCTTACTGTTTGGGAATTACGAATATTGACCCAATTAAATATAATCTTCTTTTTGAACGTTTTTTAAATCCAGATCGTAAGTCATTACCCGATATAGATACGGACTTTGATGATGAAGGTCGCCAAAAAGTGATTGATTATGTCGTGGATAAATACGGCAAAAATCAGGTGGCGCACATTGCTACCTATGGTACGATGGCAGCTAAAATGTCGATTAAAGATGTTGCACGCGTACTTGATTTACCACTTTCTGAGTCAAATGCTTTGGCTAAATTGGTCCCAGAAAAGCCCAAAATTACCTTAGAACGTATATTTAATGCGCCATTAAATGGGGATAAGAGTTTAGCTGATAAAGAAGGTTTGAATTCTGATGAGATTGAGCAGGTTAAACAACTACGTCAAATTAAAGAGGCTGGCGGTTTACCTGCGGAGGTCATTGAAAATGCATTGGTATTGGAAGGATCTGTTCGTGGAACGGGTATACATGCTGCGGGGATTATCATTGCTCCTTCTGATTTGACTGATATCTTGCCTGTGGCATCATCTAAAGATGTTAGTTTATTGATTACGCAATATGATGGTTCTGTCATTGAGAATGCAGGCGTAATTAAAATGGACTTTTTGGGGTTAAAAACCCTATCTATTTTAAAAGAGGCTGTCCGATTGATTAAACAGAATCATGGGGAAACCATTGTTTTGGATGATTTACCTTTGGACGACCGATTAACCTATGAATTGTACCAACGAGCGGAAACAAATGGGACTTTCCAATTTGAATCGCCTGGTATGCAGAAACACTTAAGGGATTTAAAGCCCGATCAGTTTTCTGATTTGATTGCGATGAATGCCTTGTTCCGTCCAGGACCTATGGTTTACATCCCTAATTACATTGCGCGTAAACATGGACGTGAAAAGATTGAATATGATGTTCCAGAAATGGAAGAGTATTTAAAGGATACGTACGGAATTACTGTTTATCAGGAGCAGGTAATGTTGTTATCACAGAAATTGGCCAATTTCTCCAAAGGCGATGCCGATGTGCTTCGTAAGGCCATGGGAAAGAAGGACAAAGCGACGATTGACAAAATGAAGGGTAAATTCATGGAAGGAGGTCAAGCGAATAATCATCCTTCGGATAAGTTGGAAAAGATTTGGACCGACTGGGAAGCATTTGCACAATATGCCTTTAATAAATCCCATTCAACTTGTTACGGATTAGTAGCTTATCAAACGGGTTATCTAAAAGCTAATTATCCGTCGGAATATATGTCTGCGGTTCTTTCAAATTCATTAGGGAATATTGAAAAGATTACGTTTTTCATGGATGAGTGCAAGCGGATGGGCTTGACTTTACTTGTTCCTGATGTGAATGAATCCTCGCGATCATTTGCTGTCAATAAAAAAGGTCAAATACGTTTTGGACTTGGTGCGATTAAGGGCGTTGGTGAGGCTGCAGTCGATGCGATTGTGGAAGAGCGTAATCTACGTGGTGAGTATAAAGATATTTTTGATTTTGTATCGCGAATAAATGTGCGTCAGGTAAATAAAAAGAGTTTAGAATCATTAGCGCTTGCTGGTGCCTTTGATTGTTTCCCTGAGGTGCAGCGTTCGCATTACTTTGCGCTGGATAACGAGAATACGACATTTATTGAAAAAATTGTTCGCTATGCTTCGCGTATGGCTGAGTTAAAAGCGGAAGCGACGCAGTCGCTATTTGGTGAACTTGGAGCAGGAACGGGTAATGACATTGTTAAACCTAAACTTCCTGTATCTGAACCGTGGTCTGTCATGGAGCAACTTCGAAATGAAAAAGAAGTCGTAGGCGTTTATATTTCGGGTCACCCATTGGACGAATATCGTGTCGAGATTCAAAATTTCACGAATTCGAATACGACCTTATTGGATTCTCGACCGAATGCGGTACAATCCATAGCTGGAATTGTTTCTAAGGTGAATACGCGTACATCTGCGAATGGAAATCAATTCATGATTTTCACGTTAGAAGATTATGCTGGAAATTATGAATTTGCGCTGTTTGGCAAGGATTACATTGAGTTTGAGCGATTTATAGGTCAAGACCGGATGTTGTATATACAAGGTACTTACCAACAAAAAAATCGCTACATGGAGCAAATGGTATTTAAGATTCAATCGATCGAATTATTATCTGAGATTCTAGAGGAAAGAACCAAGGAATTGAAGCTCATGTTAGACCTTCGCTATTTAAATCCTGCTTTAATGGATAATTTGCATGATGTACTCGAACGTAATAAAGGCACTAAAAAGTTAGTTGTAGAGGTTTTTGATGAGGCAGAGAAACTTCAGATGGATTTTCTGTCACGTAAGATGCAAATTCGGATCGGAAAGCCATTGATTGCTGAATTGACTGACTTAGAAAATGTTACCTTCAAATTAATTTCATAATTTATTGAAAGGGAACTTATTCTTATACGTGAAATGTTTTAATTTTGAATTTTTAAAATAATCTAGAAAATGGGAAAATATGTAGAGGCAACTGATGCCAACTTTAAAGAATTGATTGGCACATCAACGCCGGTATTGGTTGATTTTTGGGCTGAGTGGTGTGGACCATGTAAGATGATTGGACCTGTTGTTGAAGAATTAGCAGGAGAAGTGGAGGGTCAAGCGATTGTAGCTAAAATGAATGTGGATGCTAATTCAGCCGTACCAGCTTCATTAGGCATTCGTTCGATTCCTACGCTAATGGTATTCAAGAATGGAGAAATGGTGGAGCGTTTGGTAGGTGGAAATATTCCGAAGTCTGTTTTGTCAGAAACCTTATTAAAGCACGCTTAATTAGCTTTTATAGACCTTGTCCATGGCTTGTAACAAAATGTTGCAAGCCATTTTTATTTCATCTTCTGTGATAACCAGCGGTGGAGCAATTCGAAGGGCATTATCACAGAATAGAAACCAATCTGTGATGAGTCCATTTGCTATGCAAGTATCAATTACAGCCTTAACGGTTTTGTAGTCTTTCATTTCGACTGCAATCATGAGCCCCACTCCTCTTACTTCCTGAATAATCGGATGTATTAGTAATTCCTTAAATAAGTTGGATTTAGCAGCAACATCAGCAAGTAAATTGGCTTCATGAATAAATGTAAGCGTGGCTAATGAGGCTGCACAGGAAACGGGGTGACCACCAAATGTTGTTATGTGTCCCAAAACCGGATTAAATGAAAACGTACGCATTAGGTTTTCATTTGCTATAAAAGCGCCAATGGGCATTCCTCCGCCCATACCTTTTGCCGTAAGCAGAATATCGGGTTGGATGTCCATGGCCTGATAGGCCCAAAAAGTGCCTGTCCGCCCAAAACCTGTTTGTATTTCATCGATGATTAATAAGCAACCTGTTTGGGTACACTTTTCACGTAACGCTTTAAAATAAGATTTTGTGGCTTGCTTCACTCCTGCTTCACCGGCTACGATTTCAATAACAATGGCTGCAGTTTTTGTCGTTATATGAGCTAGGTCATCCATATTTCCATGTCTGATATGTTTGATATCAGGCAAGAGCGGCCTAAAGCTATTTTTAAAATTTTCGTCTCCGGCTAAGGATAATGCGCCTTGTGTGGCACCGTGGTAGGCATTTAAGCAAGAGATAAATTCGGTTCTTCGCGTATATCGCTTGGCTAGCTTCATCGCACCTTCAAGTGCTTCCGTCCCTGAATTCGTAAAATATACTTGGTTCAGGTGCTGCGTTTCTGTTGATTTAACGAGTGCCTCGGCTAATAATACTTGAGGACTTTGAATATACTCACCGTACACCATCAGGTGCATGTATTTATCTACTTGATCTTTTATGGCTTGAACAACAGCAGGATTACGATGTCCTACATTGGACACGGCTATTCCTGAAATTAAATCAATGTATTTTTTGCCGAAACAATCTGTTAAATAGATATGTTCTGCTGATATTATTTCTAACGCCAGTGGTGCATCCGAGGTAGGCGCTACATATTTTTGAAAAAGTTGTCGGTGAGTTAGTCCCATTCTTCCAAATTTACAGCCTTTTATCAAATTATCAGTTTCCGGTATGGTGTTTTGCCTGATTTTCCTTTGTATTGCATCATGAAAAAACCGCTAATTACATTATTACTTATTTTGTTTACATCTTCTTGGGCTTTAAGCCAAACATTGTCGGGTGTCGTTAAGAATAAAAATGGTGAAATTTTACCTTTTGCTACAATTTGGGTGACCAACTTAAATAAGGGGACATTAGCGAATGAAGATGCAAAATATGCTATTCAATTACCCAAAGGTGAGCACGAAGTAGTTTTTCGGTTTCTTGGACATACGCCAAAACCACATAAAGTCACGATTTCAGGAAACGTATCGCTCGATGTTGTTCTAACTGAGGAAGCGGTCACGCTTCAAGATGTCAATGTAGGTGGTTTGAAGGAGGATCCAGCAATTGGATTAATGCGTAGGATGATATCTATGGCCCCATTTCATTTAAAGGAAATTGATCGCTATACGGCTAAAGGTTATGTCAAAGGAGCGGGTAAAATTACCTCTATATCTAAAGTGATGAATGCGCTCGTGGGTAAACAGTTGGAAAAGGAGGCTGGAATTAAAGTAGGTTCGACTTATGTGTTGGAGGGAATAAATCAGATTACTTACACGCGCCCCAATAAGTTAGATGAAAAAGTACTTTCAAATCGGAATAATCTACCCGCGGTAATAAAGAATTCGGGAGCCCCCAATTTACGAATTACGCAAACGAATTTTTATTTGCCGAAGGTTTGGGGATCTCTGATCTCTCCGATTTCGCCCTCTGCGTTTTCATTTTATAATTTCGCTTATTTAGGTAGTTTTCAGTTAAATGGACAAACCGTTTCGAAAATTCAAGTGAAACCGAAGTCATCATCGAATGATTTGTTTGAAGGTACACTTTCTATTGTTGAAGATACTTGGAGTATCTATTCCTTTAGTTTAGCTTTTCGAAATTCACAGGGTTATTATACGTTTCAGCAACAAAACGCCATGTTTCAAGGTGTTTGGATGCCTGTGAACTATGACGTGAATATAAATTTTGACGCGATGGGATTTGGTGCAAATTTCCGTTATATCACGCAGGTTAAAGAGTATTCAATTAAAGTTAATCCAGCTTTTGTGGTCAAGCCAACCATTATCGAGGAGCGCTTGCATAAGGATTGGGCAAAAGAAATTAATAAAGAGAAGATAGCTTCTCCTAAATTAGCTTTAGGTAAAGAATTGACGCGTAAAAAGCTAAAGAAAGTACTGAAAGAAATTGAAAAGGAAGAGAAGAAAGAAGTGAAAACTGAAGAGTTTAGTTCCGATTATACCATCACGGTTGATTCGTCAGCCGCGTTAAAGAAAGAAGAATATTGGGAAGCAGAACGTCAGGTTCCATTGACAGAAGCTGAGGTTAAAGGATATAAAGAAGCGGACAGTTTATCTGTACAAGACGAGAAAAAACGATTAAAGGATTCGGTTAATTCTTTGCCTCGTTTTCGATTTGGGGATATTGTGACTACTAGAACCTATTCGTATGGCCAAAAAGGATTAGGTGCTCGTTTAACTTTGAGTGGGATTCAGTCGGGATATAATGCCGTGGATGGATACCATTTGGGTCGTGGTTTAGATTATCGATTTACAAATAAATTATCGGATTATTGGGAAACGGGATTTGATATTCGCTATGCTTTTTCTAGAAAGGCTTTGAATGGATCTGTTCATTTCGTTCGCAATTGGGATGAGAATCGACGAAGGATCAGTCTTTCTGGTGGTTCTACTATTGAGCAAATCAATTCAACGGAGCCCATTTCAGCTAATATTAATAAATACTATGCCTTATTCTTATCCCAGAATTATTTGAGGCTGTATCAGAAGGATTTCATTAAAGGTTCGTATGCATTACAATTAAATGCTAAATGGAGACTTAGTACGGATTTAGAATTAAGATCCCGAACTGGTTTAGTAAATCAGGAGGAGCATGGTTTATTCTATAAGGAACGTCGTTTTGCTTCCAATGGTTTACCTTTTGCAACAAGCAAGCAAGCTTATGCGTATATTTTTATGCGTTATCAACCCTTTGCAACTTGGAGACGTTACAATGGATCTCGTAGATTATCGAACGAGGTAGGACCTACCATTTCCGGTGGCTATGAACAGGCATTTGGAGATAATCCATTTACAAAAGTGTCTCTCCAAGTATCACAGACTATTTCATTAGCTAATTGGGGAGAATTTAACTACCGAATCACGGCGGCTCATTTTATTCATAAACCATCTTTGATTTTAGATTACCAACATTTCAAAGGGAATGAGATTAACGTTTCTAGTGGTGAAACGAGCTTTTTAGCTTTACCCTACTATGCACTTTCAAATCCTGGAGGTCATGTTAAGGCCTTTTTATCCTGGGAGCCTAGAAAATTCATCTTTACCCAGAATGCTTTTCTGTCACTTTATGGCCTAAAAGAAAAAGTAGGATATTCGTATCTTCAGACATCTTTGAATTCCCAAACCATTCATTACCAAGAGCTTACTTATGGACTTTCTGGTATTGGTAAAATTTTTGGTATTGATTTGGTCTATCCAATGGGGAATGTCGTTCCTGAAAAATGGAAAGTTCTTGTCAGATTGCCATTCTAATTGTTTATTTGCACCTTTTTACCTAAATTGTGCTAAATTTTTTTGATATAATCTAAATCAACATTTATGAATCAAATTGTTTACTTAGTTCCTGCTTTTGGTTTGGTAGGATTGCTTTACACAGCATGGAAATTTAGTTGGGTGTCCAAACAAGATGCCGGAAACGATAAAATGCAGGAGTTATCCGGTTACATAGCGGATGGAGCTATTGCATTTTTAAAAGCAGAGTGGAAAATCTTATCTTATTTTGCTATACCTACGGCCTTATTACTCGCGTGGTTAGGTACTCAAGAAGGTACTCCAGAAAATCCAATTCATTCTTCTCCTTTAATTGCCGTTGCATTTTTAATTGGTGCCATTTTTTCTGCAACAGCAGGATATATCGGTATGATTGTGGCTACAAAGGCAAATGTTAGAACGGCAGAAGCTGCTCGTACTTCATTAGCGAAGGCATTAAATGTTTCATTTACTGGTGGATCTGTCATGGGTATGGGTGTAGCTGGTTTAGCTATTTTAGGTCTAGGTGGATTGTTTATCGCTTTTTATCAAATTTTTGCGCAAGGTCAAGCTTTGACATCTGTGGAAATGAAAACGGCAATCGAAGTATTAGCTGGTTTCTCATTAGGTGCTGAGTCAATTGCCTTGTTTGCACGTGTTGGTGGTGGTATTTATACAAAAGCTGCTGATGTGGGTGCCGACTTAGTAGGTAAAGTAGAAGCAGGTATCCCTGAGGATGATGTACGTAATCCTGCAACTATTGCTGATAACGTGGGTGATAACGTAGGTGATGTGGCAGGTATGGGAGCTGATTTATTTGGTTCATATGTTGCTACAATTTTAGCTACGATGGTATTAGGACAAGAAATTGAGGTTTCTGACAACTACGGTGGCTTCTCCCCAGTTTTATTACCTATGTTAATTGCGGGTGTTGGCTTACTAGCTTCCTTAGTTTCTACATTTTTTGTTCGTATTTCGAAGGAAACAGATTCAGTTCAAAATGCGTTGAACGTAGGTAATTATACTTCTATCGCTATTACGTTTGTTACTTCATACTTCTTGGTTACAAACATTTTACCGGAGAACTTAACATTACGTGGAACTACATTCTCTTCGATGGATGTATTTTATGCAATTATCGTTGGCCTTATCGTAGGTACCTTGATGTCAATCATTACGGAGTACTACACAGCGATGGGTAAGCGTCCAGTAGATTCAATTGTACAAAAATCTGGTACAGGACATGCAACGAACATTATTGGCGGATTAGCTGTAGGTATGGAGTCTACGGTATTGCCTATTTTGGTTTTAGCTGCTGGTATTATTGCTTCTTATCACTTTGCCGGAATTTATGGCGTATCGATTGCTGCGGCAGGTATGATGGCAACAACAGCTATGCAATTAGCGATTGACGCATTTGGTCCGATCGCGGATAATGCAGGTGGTATTGCTGAAATGTCACAGTTACCTGCTGAAGTACGTGAGCGTACAGATAATTTAGATGCAGTAGGAAATACAACAGCGGCTACAGGTAAAGGTTTTGCGATTGCATCTGCTGCCTTAACATCGTTGGCTTTATTTGCTGCTTTCGTAGGTATTTCAGGAATTACGCAGATTGACATTTATAAGGCTGATGTATTAGCTGGTTTGTTTGTGGGTGGTATGATCCCATTTATTTTCTCTGCATTGTGTATTTCAGCGGTTGGTAAAGCTGCTATGGAAATGGTGAATGAAGTACGTCGTCAGTTTCGCGAAATTCCAGGTATCATGGAATATAAGGCGAAGCCTGAATATGAAAAATGTGTTGCTATTTCTACAGAAGCTTCGATTCGTCAGATGATTTTACCAGGAGCGATTGCATTAACAGTTCCAGTATTGGTTGGCTTCACCATGGGTCCAGAAGTATTAGGTGGTTTATTGGCTGGTGTTACGGTATCAGGCGTATTGATGGGTATTTTCCAATCAAATGCAGGTGGTGCTTGGGATAACGCTAAGAAATCATTTGAGAAAGGTGTGTTAATTGATGGTCAAACATTTAAGAAAGGTTCAGAACCTCACAAAGCAGCCGTAACGGGTGATACAGTAGGTGATCCATTCAAAGATACTTCAGGTCCATCGATGAACATCTTGATTAAATTGATGTCTATTGTTTCTTTAGTGATTGCACCTTACATACACGTAGGTAAGTCGGCAGGACATGCATCACACATGGAGAAGGCTCCAATTGTGAAGGTGATGGCTAAACGCTAAGCATTGAATTTGATTTATGTAAAGGCCTCAAGAAATTGAGGCCTTTTTATTTACAGCACATAAAAAAGCCTGACAAATTTGTCAGGCTTTTTTGATCTATCGTTCTGTCCTAAAAAGATTAAGCAGTTAACTTACCTCTTAATGCTCTTGGGATATCGATTGTCGCTACTGGGTTGGACATTGGATTTAAAATCTCACAACCTTCAACTACTAACTTGTTTACTTTAACAGTTTGACCTAAGTCTAAACCTGAAATATCAGCTGTAACAAAATCAGGAATGTTTGCTACTAAACCACGTAAAGAAACTTTACGTAATTTTTGCACCATTTTACCCCCTTTGATTACACCTGGAGAGTTTCCTATGATTTTAACAGGAACATCTATTTTGATTGGCTTTTTAGAATCGATTTCTAAAAAGTCAACGTGTAAGATCATCTCGTTTACTGGGTGGAATTGCGCATCTTGCAAAATAGCACGGTGAATATCACCTTCGATGTTTAATTCAACTTCGTATACATCTGCTGAATATAATAATTCGCGGAAAAGGATCATCGGTACAGCGAAGTGTACTTGCTCTTTACCACCGTAAAGAACACATGGAGCTAATGCTTCTAAACGTAAATCTTTAGAACCTTTCGTTCCTAATGTAGATCTCTTGTATCCTACAATTTCTAACTTTTTCATTTTGTGTTTGTTAGTGTTTCCAGTCTTTCGCACGTAGGCTATCCCCTGAAAACGGTTAAAATTAATATTTAATAAATAATGAACTGATAGATTCGTGATCACGGATACGACCAATAGCTTTGGCAAATAATTCAGCTACTGATAATACCTTTATTTTGTCGCACGTATTTTTTTGCGGAATCGTGTCTGTCACCAATAATTCAGTCAAAACTGAATTAGCGATATTTTCATACGCTTTTCCTGATAATACGGGGTGGGTTACCACCGCGCGAACTGAGTTTGCCCCCTTATCCATGATTAATTGAGCAGCTTTACATAAAGTACCTCCGGTGTCAATTAAATCGTCAACAAGAACGACATCTGCACCTTTAACATCACCAATTAATTGCATTGACGCAATTTCATTAGCACGTTTCCGGTGTTTATCGCAAATAACCATTTCCGCATTGAAGAATTTGGCCATGTTGCGCGTACGTACAACACCTCCTACGTCAGGAGAAGCAAATACGATATTTTCTAAATTCAATGATTTTAAATAAGGAACAAAGATGGCATTACCTTCCAAGTGGTCAACTGGGAAATCCATGAATCCTTGAATTTGACCAGCATGCAAGTCAATCGTCATTAAACGATCCGCTCCAGCCGCAGTCAATAAATTTCCAATCAATTTCGCCCCAATACCTACACGTGGACGATCTTTACGATCTTGACGTGAATACCCGAAATACGGAATAACAGCCGTTACATAATGGGCAGATGCTCTTCTAGCCGCATCAATCATCAATAACAATTCCATTAAATTATCCGCCGTAGGGAATGTAGACTGAATAATAAATACATCACATCCACGCACAGACTCATCAAAACTCGGGGACATTTCACCGTCTGAGAATTTTAAAATTGTTACTGCACCTAAATCTTTTCCGTAATATTTGGCAATATCCTTTGCTAAATAATTCGATGCGGATCCAGAAAATATTTTAACTGCGTTAATCGCTGCCATGTGTGTGTTAAAAAAGGGCTTAATTATAAAAATTAAGGCGCAAAATTAGTAATTCTGCGCCTTAAATCAAATCTATTTTACAGAAGCACGAATAATATTCAATGCACCACCTGCTTTGAACCATTCGATCTGTTGTTCATTATATGTATGATTCACAGCAAAGCTGTCTTTTGAACCATCTGCATGAACTAATTCAATCGTTAATGTTTTTCCAGGAGCGAATGAGCCTAGGCCAACAATATTAATGCTGTCGTTTTCTTGAATCTTGTCATAGTCTGCCTCATTCGTAAATGTTAAGGCAAGCATTCCTTGTTTTTTCAAGTTGGTTTCATGAATACGAGCAAATGACTTTACTAGAACCGCACGAACACCTAAGTGACGTGGCTCCATAGCCGCATGCTCACGCGAAGATCCTTCACCGTAGTTAGTATCTCCAACAACAATCGTACCAACGCCAGCAGCTTTATATGCTCGTTGGGTTGCTGGTACTGGACCATATTCACCCGTTAACTGATTTTTTACATTGTCAGTCTTTTCGTTAAAGAAGTTAACAGCACCAATCAACATGTTATTTGAAATATTATCCAAGTGACCACGGTATTTCAACCATGGACCTGCCATCGAGATATGATCAGTTGTACATTTTCCTTTGGCTTTAATCAATAATTTCAAGCCTGAAATATCAGTTCCTTCCCAAGCAGCGAATGGATCTAATAATTGTAAACGATCTGAGGTAGGTGAAACCTTAACCTGCACACCAGAACCGTCAGCTGCTGGAGCTTGATATCCCGCATCTTCTGCAGCAAATCCTAATTTTGGCAATTCATCTCCTGATGGAGCATCCAATTTAACTTGTTCTCCTTTTTCGTTTGTCAACGTATCCGTTAATGGATTGAACGTTAAATCACCCGCAATGGCTAGGGCAGTAACCATTTCTG
>JAIXRT010000031.1 GCA_027485075.1 Cytophagaceae bacterium | reverse complement strand
TCGTTGATTAAAAGCTTACCGCCAGAAGTAACAGAAGCGAAGCCTTTAGCGACCATTTCTGGATTTAGGGTCACTTTTTTCTTTTTTTTTTTTTGGGCAACTAAAACCCCCACGGCATATGAAACAGAGTCTACTTGATTTGCAAATTCCTTAATTGGAACTCTCGTTACAGAGATCGTTAATTTAGGAACTGTAGTCTTTTTTGCTTTGGGTTTAGACTGTGCTAATGACGCAAAAGTAACAAATGTGGCAGCCGTTAAGAATGCCATAGGTTTTAAAAAGTTCATATAGATCTAATTTGATTCAAAAACAAAGTTCCGAAGATACACGAAAATTGCGGCTCACTCAACAAAATTAACGGCATTTAACAGGGATAAATTATCCAAGGAAAATCCAATCTAAAAAAAGTCTTATGATTACGCTCATTTTTTGCCAAAGTTATGGGAATATTGAAATTTACTACCTAATTTTGCACTCGAAATTTTACAGCATAAAACATATAAACTTTAGTATGGCATCAGTAAGACCAGATGAGGTTTCGGCAATTTTAAGAGAGCAGTTATCTCAAGCGAAAACTCAAGCAGAATTAGAAGAAATCGGCACTGTACTCCAAGTGGGTGACGGTGTGGCTCGTATTTATGGCCTTTCCAATGTACAAGCAGGTGAATTGATCGTTTTTGAAAACGGTTTAAAGGCATTGGCTTTGAACTTGGAGGAGGATAATGTAGGAGCTGTACTTTTGGGCGATTCTAGCCAAATTAAAGAAGGTGATACGGTAAAGCGTACCAACTTAATTGCGTCTGTGCAAGTAGGTGATGGTATTTTAGGCCGAGTTGTTAACACATTGGGTGAGCCAATTGACGGAAATGGTCCTATTACGGGAACATTATACGAAATGCCATTAGAGCGTAAAGCTCCAGGGGTAATTTTCCGTCAGCCGGTAACCGAGCCGTTGCAATCAGGTATCAAGGCGATTGATGCGATGATTCCAGTAGGTCGTGGCCAGCGTGAATTAGTGATCGGTGACCGTCAAACAGGTAAAACAGCTGTTTGTATTGATACAATCATCAACCAGAAAGAATTTTATGACAAGGGTGAGCCGGTATTCTGTATCTACGTAGCCATTGGACAAAAAGCATCCACCGTAAAGCAAATCGAGCAAACGCTTCGTAAGGCTGGTGCGATGGATTATACAGTTGTTGTTTCTGCATCTGCGGGTGATCCTGCTCCGATGCAATTCTACGCACCATTTACAGGTGCTGCGATCGGAGAATTCTTCCGTGATACAGGTCGTCCTGCATTAGTTGTTTATGATGACTTATCGAAGCAAGCGGTCGCTTACCGTGAAGTTTCTTTATTGTTACGTCGTCCACCAGGACGTGAGGCATATCCAGGTGACGTTTTCTACCTTCACTCCCGTTTATTGGAGCGTGCGGCGAAAATCAACAACTCGGATGAAATCGCACGTAACATGAACGACTTGCCAGATTCAATCAAAGGCATCGTAAAAGGTGGCGGTAGCTTAACAGCCCTTCCAATCATTGAGACTCAAGCGGGTGACGTTTCGGCCTACATTCCTACCAACGTAATTTCGATTACGGATGGTCAAATCTTCTTAGAAACAAACTTGTTTAACGCAGGTATTCGTCCAGCGATCAACGTAGGTATTTCGGTATCACGTGTAGGTGGTAATGCGCAAATCAAGTCGATGAAGAAAGTAGCTGGAACATTAAAATTAGACCAAGCGCAATTCCGTGAGTTAGAAGCTTTCGCGAAGTTTGGTTCTGACCTTGATGCGTCTACAAAATTAACGATCGAACGTGGTCGTCGTAACTTAGAAATGTTGAAGCAACCACAATTCGCACCGCAACGTGTGGAAGATCAGGTAGCGATGATTTATTTGGCTACGACTGGAAACTTAGATACAGTTCCTGTTGACAAAGTACGTGAATTTGAAAAAGATTTCATTCAGGTTTTACGTGCGACAGAGAAAGCAACATTAGATGCTTTGAGTCAAGGTAAATTTGATGATACACTTACCGCTACGTTAAAGCGTGTAGGTAATGAAGTAGCAGCTAAATACGCAGTTTAAAAAATAGAATTGTATGGCTTCGTTAAAAGAAGTAAGAAATAGAATTGTTTCCGTAAACTCCACGCAACAAATCACCAAAGCCATGAAAATGGTTTCGGCGGCGAAGTTGCGCCGTGCGACGGATGCGATTACTCAAATGCGTCCATACGCAAAAAAATTAGCCGAAATGATTGCAACGGTTTCTGCCAAAACAGAAGCTGGAAAAGATAACGTCTACACCCAAGTACGACCGATCTCTAATGTTTTAGTGATTGTAGTTACGTCGGATCGTGGACTATGTGGCGCATTCAATGCAAACATTGGAAAGGCAACGATCGCGTTAATTCAAGAGAAATATGCGGCCTTACATACAGCTGGAAAAGTTGAGGTATTAACTTTGGGTAAAAAAGGAGCTGAGTATTTAGGCCGTCGTGGTTATAAATTAAATACAGAACACACAGAGATTTTCTCGGGTTTGAATTTTGGTAAGGTACGCGTGGTGGGCGATGAAATCTTAGCTGATTTTGCTGCTGGCAAATATGATGTTGTTGAATTGATTTTCAACGAATTCAAGAATGTAGCGACGCAAATCATTCGTACGGAACAATTACTTCCTTTACAAGAAAATGCGGATACAGCTACGGCATCTAATGTTGATTACATCTTCGAACCCAATGAAGAAAAAATCATCAATGAGCTTATTCCTAAGTCGGTGAAATTATCCATCTTTCGTTCCCTACTTGAGTCCAATGCTTCCGAGCATGGTGCACGTATGACTGCGATGGATAAAGCAACTGACAATGCGGGTGAGTTAATTAAAGCTTTAAAATTAGAATACAACCGTTCTCGCCAAGCAGCAATCACGAAGGAAATCCTGGAGATTGTAGGTGGTGCTGAAGCGCTTTCTGCATAATATGAAACAACTTTTCGCTATTGCGCTAGTCGCTATTTCGTTGAATTCTTTTGCTCAGGCTGTTAAAATGCCTGCACCAAGTCCTGGTCAAACCATCAAACAAGATTTTTCCCTATCATTCATTGAGGTGAACTATTCGCGGCCGGTGATTAAAAGCCGTACGATTTTTGGTGATATCGTTCCTTTTGGAAAATTATGGAGAGCAGGAGCAAATAATCCAACGAAAGTAACTTTTGGCGAAGATGTGAAGGTGGCAGGAAAAGATTTAAAAGCTGGTTCATACCAGTTGATGATTATTCCAACAGCCAAAAACTGGGAAATTATTTTCAACAAAGGAACCAATGGTGTGTTTAATTACCACCCAGAGGAAGATGTTCTGAAAGTAACTGTTCCAACCAATACACTAGCATCTTCTGTGGAATCATTTACGATTCAGCTAGGACAAGTGATTGCGAATACATGTGAGATTCAAATCATGTGGGAAAAAACAAGTGTATCCATTCCGGTAACGACGGAAATTGACGCTAAAATTGCTGCTTCGATTGAGAAAGCAATGAGTGTTGATACCAAACCTTATTTTGAGTCGGCATCATACTATTTCGAAACAGGTCGTGATTTGAAAAAGGCATTGGAATGGGCGACAAAAGCATCTGAAGCAAATCCATCGGCTTATTGGGTGATGCACTTAAAAGCGAAGATTCAAGCTAAATTGGGAGATAAAGTAGGCGCGAAAGCGACTGCATTAAAATCTATCGAATTAGCCAAAGCAGGAAAAAATGAAGACTATGTAAGTTTAAATCAAAAATTGATTGATAGCTTATAGTGGGAACTTAAATGAGCAAGAAAGCCTTTCTTAATCGGAAAGGCTTTTTTTAGCTTAAAATTATGAAGGAAGAAAACGGATTTAGTACCGATCAGGAGCAAGAAACGGCCGTATTAGTAGCGGTGACTACCCAAAAACAAAACCCGGTTCAAACGGCGGAGTATTTGGCGGAGTTAGCGTTCTTAGCGTCGACGTCGGGTGTATTAACCTTAGCCAGCTTTACCCAAAATTTAGCGAAGCCGGATAACCGGACGTATGTTGGGAAAGGAAAGCTAGAGGAGATCATCGCCTACGTAATTGCCAAAGACGTGGATATGCTCATTTTTGATGATGATTTGAGTCCATCGCAAGTACGTAACATCGAGTATGAAATTTCGCTGTTGGGTAAAGAAATGAAAGTCTTGGATCGCAGTTTATTGATTCTAAATATTTTTGCGCAGCGTGCCAAAACCGTTCAAGCGAAAACGCAAGTAGAACTAGCGCAATACCAATACATGCTGCCACGTTTGACCCGCATGTGGTCTCACCTTTCGAAGCAACGAGGCGGTGTGGGTATGCGTGGTCCTGGTGAGAAAGAACTCGAGACGGATCGACGTATTGCAAATGATCGCATCGCTTTCTTGAAAGATAAACTAGAGAACATCGACAAACAATCGTCGACACAGCGGAAGCACCGCGACCGCATGGTTCGTGTTTCATTGGTAGGCTACACGAACGTAGGTAAGTCGACATTGATGCAAAAATTAGCCAAAGTAGATGTTTTCGCTGAGAATAAACTATTTGCTACTGTGGATTCTACGGTGCGCAAAGTGGTTTGGGATAGCATTCCATTCTTGTTAACCGATACGGTTGGGTTTATTCGGAAACTCCCTACCCTATTAATTGAATCATTTAAGTCTACCTTGGACGAAGTGCGCGAGGCGGATGTATTACTTCACGTAGTGGATATATCACATCCCAACTTTGAAGAGCAGATCGAAGTGGTGCAAGGAATTTTGAATGAGATGGGTGCGGGTGATAAGCCAACGATCCTTGTGTTCAATAAAATAGACCTATATAACGTCGAAGATGTCTTCTTTGAGGGAGCAGCGGTAGATGAGGATGGTAATCCAGAGTTAACCAAAATGGAACGTGTGACACTTTTCTTGAAGCAATCGCATTGGCAAACGAATACACCAAAAACCGTTTTTATTTCAGCGGAGCAGCGCTCCAATTTAGCAGAATTGCGCGGAATGGTGATGGAAATCATTAAAGAAAAACACTTTCAGATTTTCCCTAACTGGTTGGATACCAACCACTTGATGGGATATAATGATGGGGTTGTTCCGGAATAGAGGAGAAGTGAGAATTAAGAATTAAGAGGTGAGAGGTGAGAGGTAAGAGGTAAGAAGTATGAGTATTGGCGCTGTAGTTCAACGGATAGAATAGGCGTTTCCTAAACGCTAGATGCGGGTTCGATTCCCGCCGGGGCCACAGAAATTAGACGCTAGACGCTGGACGTTAGACGCTGGACGATGGACGTTGGCGTTAGATCTATTTTGTAGAGACGCGATACTTCGCGTCTAATGCTCCATCAAAAGAACGCGAAGTATCGCGTCTCAAAAGTTCTTG
>JAIXRT010000236.1 GCA_027485075.1 Cytophagaceae bacterium | reverse complement strand
GGTAAGGGTAGGAAATCACTTGGGCGCCAATCCACAGTTTGTAGCTATGCTCATGCAAGAATTGGTGGATAAATTCAATGAAAATAAATCCAGTTATTTTTTGGATGATTTAGCCTACTTTCATGCAGAGTTCGAGACCATTCACCCTTTTGTGGATGGTAACGGAAGAATGGTTAGAGTCCTCATTAACTTCCAATTAATGAATCTAGGTTTACCGCCCATCATCATTCAAAACAAAAGTAAACATACCGCATACCATCCGCTATTTACCCAGTTTCAATCCACCATGAAATTTGGCGGTTTTTCTAATTTATTTGCACTACTATTGCTGGAAGCTTTACATAAACGAATAACCTTACTCACCGCAAAAAGAATTATTCCACTTGCATTATGGGCTTTAGAAAATGGCATCAAATTAAATGTGGCAGCGAATAAGGCAAAAAGACAAACTATTCCTGCCTTTCGCTTACGAGAAAAATGGATGATTGCAGCAGAATTCAACATGATGGAAGACCAAAAGTAATAAGTGATTTGAATATATGGGAAAAAACAATTTTTGAAGCGGTTTCGATACACTACAAAAAAAATCCCCCTCTATGACAAATAGAGAGGGATAAAGTAGTCCGTACGGGAATCGAACCCGTGTTTCATCCGTGAAAGGGACGTGTCCTAACCCCTAGACGAACGGACCATTATTTATTTTGGTGGCACAAAGGTAGAATTTTCCCTTTTAAATCCAAACTACCCTTTCAAAAAAAGCGTAATTTTTTGTAAAGTATTTTCGCTATTTTAGCCTTATCATTGAAACTGAACCCCTTATGGCGAACGTAAAACCCTATTCCCGCTTGACCGATTTTGATGTTGCCCTATTCTTAAACGGCAAGCACACACGGCTTTACGATAAGCTCGGTGCCTTCGAAATCGAACACGAAGGAGAAATAGGGACCTTCTTCGCCGTTTGGGCACCCAATGCGGAATCCGTTCAGGTCATCGGTAATTTTAACTTTTGGGATAAATTTTCACACCCCCTCATGGCACGATGGGATTCCTCCGGCATCTGGGAAGGATTCATCCCCGGCGTTCGCACCGGAGAAACCTATAAATACGGCATCCAAGCACGCTCTGGCGAATACCTCGAGAAATTAGATCCCATGGGGCTCTACTGCGAAATACCACCCAAAACCGCGTCTATCGTTTGGAATACCTACAAGGAATGGAACGACTCGCCCTGGATGCAATCGCGCAATACCAAAAATGCGTTGAACGCCCCCATGTCTATTTATGAAGTACACCTGGGGTCCTGGCAAAAGACGCTGGATAATGAATATTTGAGCTATGCCGACTTCACCGATAAACTGGTCAGCTATGTCAAAGAAATGAATTTCACCCACGTGGAATTTATGCCCGTTATGGAACATCCCTATGCGCCATCGTGGGGATACCAAATTACCGGCTACTTCGCCCCTTCCTCGCGCTTCGGTGATCCACAAGGATTCATGCAGCTCGTAGAAGCTTTCCACCAAGCCGGCATCGGAGTCATCTTAGACTGGGTTCCCTCCCACTTTCCCGGTGACGCACACGGTTTAAAAGACTTTGACGGCACCCCAATTTACGAACACCCAGATCCTAAAAAGGGCTATCACCCCGACTGGAAATCCTATATCTTCGATTACGGCCGGACCGAAGTACGCAGTTTCTTACTGTCAAACGCCGCTTTTTGGCTTGATCGCTACCACATCGATGGCCTACGCGTAGATGCCGTAGCCTCCATGCTATACCTCGACTATTCACGCAACGACGGCGAATGGGAACCCAATGAATTTGGTGGCAACCACAACCTCGATACCATCTCATTCCTCCAAGACCTCAACGTACACATGTACGGCGAGTTCCCCGATATTCAAATCATCGCCGAAGAGTCTACGTCCTTTAATGGCGTGACTAAACCCGTATTCATGGGCGGCCTAGGTTTTGGCCAAAAATGGATGATGGGCTGGATGAACGACACGCTGCGCTTTTTTCAGAAAGATCCGATTCACCGCCAGCACCACCTGAACGACCTGACGTTCTCGTTGATCTACGCCTTTACCGAAAACTTCTGCCTACCCCTCTCCCACGACGAGGTCGTGTACGGGAAGCAATCCCTGTTGAATAAAATGCCTGGGGATGAATGGCAGCAATTTGCCAACCTGCGTCTCCTGTTCTCCGAACAATTTACCCATCCCGGCACGAAGTTAATCTTCCAAGGAGGTGAGTTTGGCCAACGGGAAGAATGGAATCACAGCGTGAGTTTAGACTGGCATTTAACAGACTATGCGCCACACAAGGGTATTCAAGAAACCATGAAGGCGCTCAATGCATTATACCGCGATGAGCCTGCCTTACATGTGAAGCAATTTTCGCACGAAACGTTTGAGTGGCTGGAGTCCAACGACCAAGGTAATTCTGTCATTAGTTTTGTCCGCAAAGGTGAAACCGCCAAACAACAATTAATCGTTATCCTCAACCTCACTCCCGCGCCACGCGAAGATTACCGCATCGGTGTTCCGCTACCTGGGGTTTGGAAAGTGGTGTTTAACTCAGATAAAGGGCTATTTGGTGGGTCCGACTACCCGACGAAGGGCGCCGCGATGACCGAAGAATACGGCTGGCATGGCAAAGCTTTCTCCATCGCCCTCAACCTTCCTCCCCTTTCTTGCTTGATCTTGAAAGCCTAAAACAAACTAGGCGAAAACAATAAAGACTCAGAAAAATTCCGAGCCTTTATTCAATCCGCCTAAGTAGTATGTGTATGATTAAACGGTTAAACCGCTGTTTCAAATCAAAATTGTACACAAAAATAATACTATATTTCAATTTTTGAAATAATAGCGGAAAAATTTATACTATTCGAATAATTAATGTTTTTTGGCCAAGATATCTTCCATATCTGAAAGCTCCACTTCCAGCGCCTTCGTGGAAATCGTAATCTCCCAAGCACTGAGTATGAGCGCGGCACACATGCCCACGAGAGCTGTTCCAAAGAACCAGTGAGAAACCAATTGCATGCCAAAGAAGATGAAAATCATGCAAATAACACTCAGAATAAGACTCACAATCGCAATTATTTGCATGTTCTGAATCAATTTCATGCGCAAACGTAAGTTTTGAATTTGCTTCAAAATAGACTCATCCGGGTTCTGCTGGAATTTCTCATGCAAACCACGAATCAGCGAGGCCATCGACATAAAGCGGTTGGTGAAGGCAATCATCAACAACGAAACCGTTGAAAACAATAAGGCTGGGGTTCCGATTCCTAATTCCATGTTATTTGATATAATAAGCGTCTAAATGTATCGCCATTTCTTCTTGTAGTTTTTGGGCTTCCCGCTTCGCATCTACGGCTGGATTGTCACCCGCATAAATAATGCCACGGGAAGAATTAACCAATAAGCCTACACGCGAATTCATGGCATATCGCGCCACATCCTCCAAACTCCCTCCTTGCGCACCTACACCCGGAACTAAAAAGAAGTTGTCCGGCGCAATTTCACGCACCTTTTGTAAAAAGTCTGCCCGCGTAGCCCCAATCACAAACATCAATTCCTCCGGCGATGCCCAGGTTTGTGCCAAACGCATTACGCGTTCATACATGGGAATGTAATCTTCCGACTTGGTCATTTGGAAATCATGACTACCTGGATTGGATGTCAAGGCTAATAAGATCACCCATTTATCCTCGAAACGAAGAAATGGCTCCACCGAATCATGCCCCATGTAAGGAGCCACCGTAATGGAATCAAAATTCAAGCCACTCGATGCAGGGTCAAAAAACGTTTGCGCATACATGTACGCCGTATTGCCAATGTCTCCACGTTTTGCATCCGCAATCGTAAAAACATTCTTGGGCATATATTCCATTGTTTTCTGTAAACTTTCCCAGCCCTTGGGTCCCAAAGCCTCATAAAAAGCAATGTTGGGCTTATAAGCCACCGCATAATCAGCCGTTGCGTCGATCACCGCCTGATTGAAGGCAAACACGGGATCTGCCTCTTGCTTAAATTTGGAAGGAATTAACCGAGGGTCCGTATCTAAACCCACACACAAAAAAGATCGCTTGCGTTCTATTTGATTAACTAATTCTTGTGAATTCATACGGAATTGGGAAATAGGAATTGGTTTACTGCGTAAATATCGATAATTTTGGCGCAAATTAAGGGCTTTCCTTGCCATTATCAAACTTAAGGAATTTTAATTCTATGCAATTTATCAACCACCCATTCGCAGGCGTTATTGAATGTATTCCCACTAAATTTCATGATGAGCGCGGCTTTTTTTATGAGTCGTACAATCAAAAGCGCTTTGCTGCCAACGGCATTTCGGAGGATTTTGTGCAGGATAATTTCTCGTTCTCGACGGCTGGGGTTTTGCGTGGACTTCACTTCCAAAAAGATCCACATGCGCAAGGAAAGTTAGTACGTTGCATGACCGGGAAGGTCAAGGACGTGATTGTGGATTTACGTAAAAGTTCACCTACGTTTGGCCAACATGCCTCGTTCATCCTTGATGCAGATCAAGGCAATATGCTGTATGTCCCTGCTGGATTTGCCCACGGATTCGTGGCCTTAGAAGAAACTATTTTTGTCTATAAGTGTACCGATTTTTGGAATAAAGAAGCGGAATCAGGCTTACGCTGGAATGACCCAAGCTTACAAATTTCATGGGACATTGAAAACCCAATCGTATCCGATAAAGACCAAATCTTACCCCTATTTGACCCAAACGAAGTGATATTTAATTAATTTTCATACCTTTGTCCCAATGACTCGCAAGCTGATTCTATCAAGCCCATTATTGGAAATAACCATATCCAGGTTATGCCAAGAGCTCATTGAAAATCAAATCAAAGATGTGGAAACCGTTATTTTAGGGCTACAACCCCGCGGTATCTATTTCGCTGAACGCATCGCCAAGGAACTTGGCAAGCAACTCAACCAGACATTTCAAGTAGGCAAATTAGACGCCACATTCTTCCGCGACGATTACCGCAGACGTGATACGATTGCGCCTAATTCCACCGACATTTCCTTTTTGATTGAAAATAAACGCGTCATTTTAGTGGATGACGTATTGGCGACTGGCCGCATGGTTCGTGCCGCACTCGATGCGATGAATTCATTCGGTAGACCCGCAAAAGTTGAGCTCTGTGTCCTAATTGACCGCATTTACAACCGAGACCTGCCCATTAATGCAGACTATGTGGGGAAAGCGGTGAACACACTGCCTACGGAAAAAGTACTTGTGGAATGGCAAGAACAAGGCCATGAAGCAGATAAAATTTGGTTAATTACCCAATAAAAATATGTTGAAATCGCCACACTTATTAGGGATCAAAGATTTAGACGAAGCGTCTATCCACTTAATCGTTAAAACGGCCAAAGAATTTAAAGAGGTTCTCAACCGACCGATTAAAAAAGTTCCTTCCCTACGTGACGTCACCATTGCCAATGTATTTTTTGAAAACTCAACCCGTACCCGACTCTCCTTCGAATTAGCCGAAAAACGCCTCTCAGCAGATACCATTAATTTCTCAGCCTCTGGAAGCTCGGTAAAAAAAGGGGAAACCTTACTCGATACGGTCAATAACATTTTAGCCATGAAGGTCGACATGATCGTCATGCGCCACGCGAGCCCAGGTGCACCGCATTATTTGGCGAAACATATCAAGGCGAATATTGTCAATGCGGGCGACGGAACCCACGAGCATCCGACGCAAGCCTTACTAGACACGTATTCATTGCGCGAAAAATTAGGTGACCTAGCCGGCAAAAACATTGCGATTATCGGCGACATCCTGCACTCCCGGGTAGCCCTTTCAAATATCTATGCCCTGAAGAAACAAGGGGCAAATGTCCGTCTTTGCGGCCCGAGTACCCTGATTCCCAAGCACATACAGTCACTGGGCGTCGAGGTGTCACACGATGTAAAAAGCACACTTCAATGGTGTGATGCCGCGAATGTGCTGCGGATACAGCTAGAGCGCCAACAAATCAAATACTTCCCAAGTCTACGTGAATACTCCCAATTCTTCGGAATCACGCGCCAAATGCTAGAAGAACTTCCTAAGGAAATTGTCTTAATGCACCCAGGCCCAATCAATCGCGGGGTGGAATTGAGTTCCGATGCGGCAGATTCGCCACACTCGATTATCCTAGATCAGGTAGAAAATGGGGTAGCCGTGCGCATGGCCGTGCTCTACTTACTCGCTTCGCGCGCTTAAAAAATCTTGATAAGCTTCCTGCAATTGGTTCACCTGAATGCCATTTCCACAGGCATAATGGCCTAAAGGACATGCCTTTTTTCCATGCGACCCGCAGGGTTTACAGGTTAATTCTTCCTTCGATTCGATAATCCGGTTCCAAGCTGATAAAGGTCCAAATCCGAATTCCGGCGTCGTCGAACAAAATACCGCCACCGTAGGCGTATTCACCGCCGAACAAATATGCAAGGGACCTGAATCATTCACAAATGCCAAAGCGGCTTGTTGGTATACGCCTATCGCCTCCAACAATCCCAGTTTCCCAGTCAAATTATGAATATTATGTTCCGGACAGGCATGTGCAATTTTGGCCGACAATTCCGTTTCATTAGGCGCACCCATCAGGACGATGGCCTGTTCTTTCGGAAGTCCTTGAATAAAGTTAATCCACGTTTGAAGAGGTAATCGTTTCGTTTCCCAGACCGAACCAGGCGATATACATAGGTATTGTTTTGCTTGTAGACTGGCTGGCAAGGAAGGGGTGGACGACAAAAACGGTGCATAATACTGCTTTCCGAGCCATTTTTCGAGTAAATCCGTGTTTCGTTCGACCTCATGCACCCCACCGCCGAAGCGATGTTTCACGGAGTTTGTAAATAAAAATGAAAGAGGATTTTCGTTGAAACCGATCACCTGCTTCGCTCCGATGGATACACTTAAAAGTCCCATCCCAAAGAAGCGCTGCACGACGAACACCTGGTCAAAATTTTCTTTGGCTAATTGGGTGCGCAAGGCCAACCACGATTTCAGTTTTTTCGACTTATCATAGCCCCAAACTTTCGTCAGCACCTCATGGGGATAGGCCTCAAAAATGGGCTCTAAACCAGCTCGAACAAGGAGTTGCACACGTGTCTGTGGGGATTCATGACGGATTTTTTCCAACAAAGATGTAATCAATACCGCATCGCCTAAGAAAGCTGTTTGGATAATAAGTACGTTGGAATTTTGCGTCATGCAAGAAAAATGAGCGATTGGACATAAAATTAATTAATTTTGAGATCTTTTGCGCTAAGAAGCACTTTATGAATTCAATTCAAATCCAAACATTGCCCAACGGAATCACGTTGGTACATCGCCAAGTCATGCATACCGAGATCTCGCATCTTGGGATTATGCTCGACATCGGCAGTCGGGATGAGGAGAAAAACGAAGAAGGACTGGCGCATTTCTGGGAGCATTTGGCATTCAAAGGCACAGAAAAAAAGAATAACATGCAGATTATCAACCGCTTAGAAATAATCGGCGGGGAGTTAAATGCCTACACCACCAAAGAAAAAATCTGTTTTCATGCGTCCGTGCTGAGTCCTTATTTTGAGCGGGCATTGGAATTAGTGACGGATATTACCTTTCATTCCACGTTTCCTGTGAAGGAATTGGAGAAGGAACGTAGCGTTATTTTGGAGGAGATGTCGATGTATTACGAGGCGCCTGAAGATGCCATTCAGGATGATTTCGATGAATTATTATTTCCCAATCATTCCCTAGGGATCAATATTTTAGGCACGCAAGAAACGGTCAATTCCTTCAAGCAATCGGATTTAAATGCCTTCATTGCTCGGAATATGGATACCAGTCGGATTGTTATTTCGTCCATCGGGAAGCATCCGCATGACAAAGTATTCAAATGGGCGGAGAAACATTTGGGACACATTACGGCGCAGCGTAACCAAGTTAAGCGTGTGCAACCGCCTGCGATGATCCCGGTAGAACGGATAACGAAACGCGGGTTGAATCAATCGCATGTGGCGCTCGGTCAGCAGTCGTATGCGATTAAGCATCCGGATCGTTTGGCGTTTTTTATGTTGATTAATTTATTGGGCGGACCGTCCATGAATTCCTTGTTGAACGTTTCCATTCGAGAGAAAAGGGGCTTAGTTTATTCCATTGAGGCAAATTTCACGTCGTATGTAGACTCTGGTTTTTGGGCGATATATTTTGGAACGGAATCGAATCAAGTGGCCAAATCGATTAAATTGATTCACAAAGAATTCGAAAAATTGCAGGACCGCACCTTGAGTCCGGCGCAATTGCTCAAGATCAAATCCCAACTGAAAGGCCAAATGGCGATGGCAGAAGAAAGCAACCTGAATTTCATGTTGATGATGGCCAAAAGCCTCCTAGACCGGGAAAAAATTGAAACACTCGAAGAAATCTTTGAGCAAATTGATTTGGTTTCGGCGGAAAAAATGCAGCAGTTGGCCCTCAAGATGCTAAACCCGTCGGACCTAAGCGTATTGATTTTTGAACCATAAACGCGGTGCACCTTTACCTTCATATTCCGTTTTGCCACCAAGCCTGTCATTATTGTGACTTCCATTTTTCCACGCGTTTGGCGGGAAAAGAGGCTATGGTGCAGGCGATACAGCAGGAATTAAGCTTACAAAAAAACTACTTAGCAGGGGAACCGCTGGCGACCATCTATTTTGGCGGGGGCACTCCTTCCCT
>JAIXRT010000034.1 GCA_027485075.1 Cytophagaceae bacterium | reverse complement strand
TCTCGTTCAGCCATCATTCCAAAGTTGTTTGACAGAAAACGTTATAATGAAGATGGTGTAGGAGGAATGCACATTTACACTCCATGGTGGTTGGACAACTCCAAATTAGATTTCCCACGCGGATACCACATTGAATACGGTGGTGGTATGGGTATGCCGAGCTACGGTTTCGGTTGGGGCATCGAAGGCCTAAATGGACGCGAAAATTTCACACGTGATGGTTTGAAAAAAGCAGCGGGTGGATACGGAGCAACCTTGAAAGAAGATTACCGCCGATTCTACGGGGCCTATGTGAATTTCGCAGGACGTGGAGAGCCGGTTGTTCGCGAGGACAATTACTGTGAGATCGACCCGAATGTGGTGGATAAATACGGCATTCCGGTGTTACGTTTCCATTACAAATGGGCTGATTACGAAGTAAAACAAGCCAAACACATGCAGGACACCTTTGAGGAAATCATCCATGCGATGGGTGGTGAGCCGATGGGCAAAAAACCGGGTGCGGATAGCAATTACGGTTTGGCGGATCCAGGACGTATCATTCACGAAGTAGGAACGGCGCGTATGGGAGACAATAAGAGTACATCGGTATTGAACTCGAATTGCCAGGCACATGACGTGAAGAACTTATTTGTGGCGGATGCGGCACCGTTCGTATCGCAGGGTGATAAGAACGCGACATGGACGATTTTGGCTTTGTCACTACGGACCTCAGAATACATCATTGATCAACGCAAAAAAGGCAACCTATAATGAAAAGAAGAGACTATTTAAAAAATATGGGCTTGAGTTCGTTGGGCTTAGCCGTATTCAATCCCGATGAGAAGGCGATTGAGAATTTAGAATTAGCCAAAGTTCCGGTGAAAAGACCAAACGGTCGGACACAAGACGAGGCCGAAATGGAGGCACGCTTACAAGCGGAAGTTTTCTTGAATAAACATGAATTGGATACGATTACGATTTTGTCGGACATCATCATTCCGGCCGACAAGAAATCGGGCAGTGCATCGCAATCGGGCGTTACGGCATTCATTGAATTCATTGTGAAAGATAAGCCGGAGTTTAAGACACCGATGCGCGGTGGATTACGCTGGTTGGACTCGGAGTCCAACAAGCGATTTGGCAAAAAATTCATTGAAATTACGGCGGCGCAGCGCATCAACATTGTAGATGATATCGCGTATCCGAGCACGGCTCCGAAGCATTTATCGCAAGGGGTAAGTTTCTTTACGTTGATGCGTAATTTAACGGCCACTGGATTTTATACATCTAAAATCGGCATCGCGGATTTAGAGTACAAAGGCAATACCCCGAATCAGTGGAACGGTGTTCCGGATGAGGTATTGAAGCAGTATGGTTTAAGTTATGACGCCTAGTCGGGTCGTCAGACCTCGCATATTTTCTCATATTCCACAGCTCGTGGCGGGTATTTCGACTCGCCACGGGGGTGTGAGTTCTCAGGCTTATCAAAGTTTAAATTTAGGGATACATACGGACGATGATCCATCGGCGATTGAGGCAAATCTGAAGCTTTTTTGTTCCGATTTAAGTATTTCGCCGGACGCTTTGGCGCGTTCGTATCAGGTGCATGGATCTGAAATCTGGACGACGTCGGAGGCGGGGTACCAGACAGGATTTGATGCTGTTTTGACGTCTGAGCAGGGTATTTTTGCGGGTGTGGGGATCGCGGATTGTTGCCCTATTTTATTAGCGGATCCCGTTTGTCAAGTTGCGGCGGCCATACATGCCGGTTGGAAAGGCACCGTGGCTCAAATCGTTCACAAAACGGCCTCCGCGATGATTGCCGGCGGATCAAATCCTTCAGATATCCTGGCGTACATCGGCCCATGCATTAGCTTGGAAAACTTCGAAGTGGGCGATGAAGTAGCGGAGCAATTTGAGCAAAAGGAAAAGCGTGGCAATCGCTGGCATGTGGATTTGAAGTCGGCGAATGCGGCGCAATTGCGGGATTTAGGAATTAATCAGATGGAGATTTCGGCGTATTGTACGGTGGCCAACAATGATGTTTTTTTCTCGCATCGTAGCGAGAAAGGGATTACGGGCAGGATGCTGGCGGTGATAGGATTTCAGCGAAGGGGGTAAAATACCATTTTTGCACCAAAATAGACCAGGAAGCCTCATCAATTAGGCACATTGAGTATCAATCCTCGATCATCCATGCCTTTATTCGCGGTATTGGCAGCTCCCCCTAATGTGCTAATCATGTTATTGTATTCTGTTGCGGTCATTCTACCTGTTTGGGTAATTCCACACGCATTAATGGTGATATCTGAAGAGGTTCCGTAACAGGTGCCATTAAACACCCGAACATAATAGTTGCCAGCAGCTTTGGGACTGAAGGTTTTACTGTTAGTATTTGAAATTTCAGAACCATTTAGAAACCAAGCATAGGAATTAAATGTGGTATTTGAACTTAGCGTGGTTCTACTATTAGCGCAGCCATCCCCAGTAAGCGAGGTTGGGACACTAGGCACAGAATTAGAGTTAATTGCTATACTTCCCGTCGCAGTGATTGTGCCGCATCCACCAGTCAAAGTAACCGTGTACGGAAAATTACCGGAAGTTGGCACAGGCGTTCCACTAATCGTAAACGTATTATTGCCCCAAGAACCCGAAACCCCATCGGGAAGCCCTGTAACAAAAGCATTGGTTGCACCGGTCGTTGCATACGTGATGTTCGTTATCGTTGCATTTCGACAGGATGATTGATTATTTGTTCCTGCGGCTGAAGTTAAGGTGATTGTATTGTTCGTTAAATTAACCACGATTGTTCCCTGAACTTTTGTGGGATTACATCCGCCAGTCAGGGTTACTTCATAATTAAATGTTCCCGCCTGCGTAGGTGTTCCACTAATTGTTACCTCATTATTATTATACGAATGTTGAACACCGTCAGGAAGTCCAGTAACCGTAGCACCGGTTGCTCCGGTCGTTGCGTATTTGATAGTCGTAATGGGTGTACTATTACATACGGACTGACTATTCGTTCCTGCAGCTGAGCTCAATACAATGGAGCTCGTAACGGTGCTGATGACAGAAGCGGAAGATGCTCCAGTTACCCTACCAATGGTTGCATTATAATTGGATGCGATCTCTTGGGTAGAAAGTACACGATTGTAAACAATGACATTGGCGATGTAGCCCAACCAGAAATCTGTATCATACCGCGTCCGACCAATCACGATATTTCCTGCATGCGTCGTTTTTATATTATTCGAAAAAAATTGGGTTGCTGTTGATGGCAATGGAGTGGAACTCCCATTTAAATAAAATTTGATGGTACCTCTACCAGCGTTGTCAGCCGGATTACTCACGACCGTTAAAACGTACCATGTGCTTGTGCTTGTAAAGGTAGAATTTGTTGTGCCAATATCCCCAGCATCATTTTTATCGAAAAAATAATGTAGACCATTATTAGCCTGGCCATTTTGTGGACGAGTACCAATATAAAAACCCATGAAATCTAAAGCTGCATTCACAGGTTCTGATCTTGCAAAGGTGGTAATTAATCCTCTATTCCAATTTTGGCTATAAGCTTCAAGACTTCTGAAAGCTATTTGAAAACTCATGGTATTCGAAGGCTTCCACCCGGTGGTTATGTGTTGACTGGTCCCATTAAAGTTAAAAACACCGCCATTGGTCGCATTCCAGCTCGCATTCGCATTTCCCTGAGCAATAAATCCTTGCATGGTACCATCTCTACCGTTGCCACTTAAATCTTTTATGGTTGCACTAGCTCCTCGATACGAGTTTGGATTGGTTGCATCGTAATAAAACTCTGCACCAGGAACCATCTCACTAACTGTGCTATTACTGCATTGGACATAAATTTGATCCCCATTATTTAGTGTGGAGGTCGTATATTTAACGCCCGTAGCACCTGGAATGGCGGTTCCATTTAAATACCATTGGTAGTATATTTGTCCTCCAAAACCGCTCGGATTCGCCGTAAATTCAACAGATACTCCTTTACAGATCGTTCCCGAAGGGCTTTGGGATACGGTCACAGATTGCGCATGTGTATGCGAAATGACTAAAAGGGAAGCAAAAAGTAGTAGTATATATTTCATATTTAAATAACTCTATTTTGTACAATTTTCAACCTCAATTAGGCACATTGAGTATCAAGCCTCGATCATCCATGCCTTTATTCGCGGTATTGGCAGCACCCCCTAATGTGTTAATCATGTAATTGTATTCTGTAGCGGTCATTTTTCCCGTTTGGGTAATTCCACACGCATTAATGGTGATATCTGAAGAGGTTCCGTAGCAGGTGCCATTAAACACCCGAACATAATAGTTGCCAGCCAAAGTAGGATTGTAGGTTCTACTGTTAGTATTTGAAATTTCAGAACCGTTTAGAAACCAAGCATAGGAATTAAATGTGTTCGTTGTACTGAGCGTAGTTCTATTATTAGCGCAGCCATCCCCAGTCAGCGAATATGGAACACTAGGCACAGAATTAGAATTAATTGCTATATTTCCCGTCGCAGTGATTGTGCCGCATCCACCAGTCAGGGTAACCGTGTACGGAAAATTACCGGAGGTTGGCACAGGCGTTCCACTAATCGTTACCGTATTATTGCCCCACGAACCCGATACTCCCGCGGGAAGCCCAGTAACCGTAGCATTGGTTGCTCCGGTCGTTGCATACGTAATATTCGTTATCGTTGCATTTCGACAGGATGATTGATTATTTGTTCCTGCG
>JAIXRT010000043.1 GCA_027485075.1 Cytophagaceae bacterium | reverse complement strand
TTTTTTTTTTTTTTTTTCTAACCACCACCGGTTATTAAGTGTGTAATCAATAAAATCCAATATGGCCCCACGTTCCGCGCCACTTGCCCGATACTTCTCTACACTCGTCTGTAAACCAATGGAGGTAAATAATGCATCGCAATAGGAGATGATTTTTTGGCGTAATTCTGAATTTTCTAACGAATTATCTGCCTCATTAACCTTCTCAAGCGCCATTTCCATCGCTTTATTCACACCTATTTCGCTAGCATTGGCTAAGATTAAATTGGCTTGTTGCTCCAATTTTTGCTCCCGGATTTTGCGCCGTTTTACATAGGTATCGTAATGTGCGCGCAATAATAGCTGTTGCCAACGCCAATTATTCTTCAAGGTTGGATATTGTAATTCTAAATTTACCCAGTACGCAAACGTTGTTTCAATACCCCCATTTTCCTCCGCTGGACCTACCCAATTACGCTCCAAAGCCAAAATGCCATCAGCCACTTTCTCTGATACCTGATGGCCAAAAAAGAATCGCGCATAGTCAACTAATACCTCACGCACATCTTTTGAAGGATCGACCGATTTTTGGCTCCAAATAACTTTATTGACATCATCATGCACACCATCGGAATAATTAATGGATCCATCTGTCAAATGCGCAAATCGCTGATGTATTTTCGCATAATACACCGGCTGAGGATTCGAAACTTCACGCCCTTCGGTGAGGGCAAATGCCTGATCCCAATTTTCGGTGGGATATTGACATCGCACCGTATGTGTGATATCTGGGTAATGGCGGTGCTTGTATTGTTTGGGCAATCTAAAACGGGTGCTGGCCAGATCAGGGCTGCTGGGACCTGTGACTACCCCCGCAAGCCAGTTGGGCTGATACTTTTCCAGGTATTCGTAAAAGTAATTAACCTCCTCGTCACTAAATCCTTGCAAAGAAACCCACATTCCCGCTGCAGGATGGGATAATTTCAATTCTGCTGCGATTGCTTGTAAGAAAGTTAACACATATTTCGGATGATTACTTCCTGGATCACCCCCTGGAAAAAAAACGCCATCGATCTTAGGGGTTCTCTTATAAAAATCAGCATGCTTCATGACCTCCTGCTTAAACTTAGCTTCATCCGCTAAGTCCACAACTGCAGGTGTCCAAACCCAATAATCAAGCCCATAATTCGAACAGATTTGGCTTAATTTAACATTCATTTCCTCCCGAGATAATTTCATGTGAGGCCCCAGCGGACTGTCCTCCATGGGAATATTTTCAATCGCATTTATTCCAAAAAGCGCTAAATCTCGTATGTACTGTTCATACTGCTTTGGATCCCAAGCATCCCATGAATTCGCTGTGTTTCGATAACCCAACTGGTGGCCACGAATCGAATGCAGCGGCGAAACAGCCACCTCGTATTTCTTATCCACTAAAATTTTATTCTTTGACAAATGGGCTTTTCGAAAAAACTCCCCCAAGGAATATAAAATACCCCTTTCATCTCCACCTATGATCCATAAAATAGGCCTTTTCGTACGTATATCGATGGAGAGAGCGTATCCCTCTTTGGCAAATGCTGGCGAATTTTTAGGCAATTGGGGCAATGGAATGCCATGTAAATCTTGATCTTTAGCAAACGCCAAAGCAATCACCGGCGTCATATCCGATTGTTCTTGCACACGCAAATTAATCTCAGTCCGCTTTTTAATCTCCTCCTGAATTAGCCTGATATAAGTTTCTCTAAAAGGAGATTTTAATTCTTTTGTTACATATATACTGGCATTTGAAAAGTCAACGATCTGGGCTTGACTCGAAAAAGCAAACGAAACAAAAAACAATGCGTGAACTAATTTTCTCATAGGTACCAATGTTATAGAATTGAAAAAATTTGTGCTAGTTGGCACAAACATGTAAACCCCGCCAATAAAATTTTATATTGCCAATCATTCCTGAAAAATAACATTTTAAATAAAATTTACGATGAAGTTAAATCAAGAAATCATCCAACTATTTGATGAATATACACACAAGCCTTTAACTAGAGAGGTATTCTTAAGCCGATTAACCAAATTAATCGGCGGTACAGCTGCATTAAGCACTATTTTACCCGCTCTGGAGGGCAGTTATGCGGCAAGTGCGCAAGTAGCCGAGGATGATAGCGACTTACTCATTTCAACGGCGGAGTTCCCTTCCTCCAATGGGATTATCAAAGGATATTTAGCCCAACCCAAGCAGGCGAAAAAGCGCTTGGGCGCTGTTTTGGTTATACATGAAAACAGAGGCTTAACACCACACATTAAAGATGTTACGAGGCGAATCGCCAAGGAGGGATTTATCGCGTTAGGGATCGACGGCTTGAGTCAATTTGGTGGGACGCCCATCAATGAAGATGAGGGGCGAACGTTAATTGGAAAACTAGATGCGAAGCAAAACACAGAAAATATGCTGAGCGGTCTTAGCTACCTAAGAACCTTGAAAAATAGTAATCAAAAAACCGCTTGCATTGGATTCTGTTGGGGCGGTGGAGTCGTAAACGATTTGGCTGCCGCGGATCCTGCATTAACTTTAGGCGTGCCGTATTACGGTCGGCAAATCGACGCTGCACTCGTTCCTAAAATTAAAGCTAAATTAATGCTTCATTATGCCGGTTTAGATGAACGTATCAATACGGGTATTCCAGCCTATGAAAATGCGCTGAAAAGCAATCAAATAGATTATCAATTGTTCATTTATGAAGGGGCACAGCATGCCTTTAATAATGACTCATCCCCAGCGCGCTATCAGAAAGAACCGGCCGATTTAGCTTGGAATAGAACAATAAGTTTCTTCAAAAAGTATTTATAATATTATTGTTTATTAACGTATAAAAGCTTCTGGATGAATTTCTTCATGCTTTGTATGATCCTGGTAAAATTGCGCAATGCGCAACAACGTACCCTCATCATACAATTTGCCCACAAACGATATTCCGGTAGGTAGCTTGTTTTTCGCATCCAAGCCCGTAGGAACACAAACAACGGGATGACCCGTCAAATTCGTGATGGCAGATTGATTGCCTCCACCCCGGGATGGACAAATAATGGCATCATATTGCGAAATGACTTCGTCAACCTTTTGCATCAAGGTGTATCGGTGCCGCTGGGCATTGATATATTCTACTGCGGGAATAAATCGGGAGGTTCTAAACTGATTTGGCCAGTCATTTTTCGTTTGACGGGTCAACTGATCATCGATGTTTTTTCGGGTCAATTCATCAAATTGCGCCGCACATTCTGCCCCAATGATCACATCCATGATATTGAATGTATATACTTTTTCATCAGGAAATTCCACCGGAATCAAAGTCACTCCCTGCTGCTTTAATTCAGCCAAAACACGCCATTCATTTCGCGTCGTATCCTTAATCTTATCAAAATAGTTTTTGGCATATGCAATCTTCATTCCTTTTAATGAACGATTTGCCTGGTAATTGAATGGCATATTAACCGCTGCCAAATCCTTCCCATCCGTTCCATGTAGGTAATGAAAAACGATGGCAGCATCGTTCGCCGACCGGCATATTGGGCCTACTTTATCTAATGAATAGCTTAGCGCCATGGCACCTGACCGACTAATACTTCCAAATGTAGGTCGTAATCCCGTTGCCCCACACGTAGTTGCAGGCGAAACTATACTGCCCCACGTCTCCGTACCAATCGCAAATGGGACAAGTCCCGCCACCGTCGCAGAAGCAGATCCAGCTGAAGAACCCGATGAGCCCACATTCAAATTCCACGGATTTTTTGTTCTCCCTCCAAACCAATAATCACCCATTGCCAGCGCACCCAACGTGAATTTCGCCACCAAGACAGCGCCAGATTCTTTGAGTTTAGCATACACATACGCATCCTCCTCAATTATTTGATCTTGATATGGTGCCGCCCCCCAAGTAGTCTTGGTCCCTTTGACCGCAAACAAATCTTTTAAGCCATATGGAATTCCATGCAATAAGCCCCGGTATTTTCCAGCAGCAATTTCCTGATCTGCCTGACGCGCTTGCGACAAAGCAATTTCCTCCTGCAAACTGACAACACACTGTAAGCTAGCTCCATAGGTCTTGATACGCTCAATGAAAAATTGGGTTAATGCAACAGATGTAATTTGTTTTGACTTCATCAAATACGCGAGCTGATCGATGGAGTAAAAAGCCAAATCTGATTTATTCACTGGTAATGACGCCTTAACAGCAGGCCAAACCACCGCACGCTGCGTTTCATCAAACTTCATCCCAGGCAATCTTGGATTCTGCCAAAGACTCAAAGGCACCTCATTCCCCAAACTTAAGCCATGCATCGCTTTATAATTCGCCACGTTATCTAACACATCTGAATACAGCGTATCTAATTCTTGAGCGGTGAAGGTTAAATCAAAAAGGCGGGAAGCGCCTTGAATATCAGATTTCGTTTGGCCAACGGCCACGTAGCTGAATAGTAATAAAAAAATAAGTTTTCTCATGACGGTAAAAAGGGGATTTAAAAAGCCAACCGATGACTTCGCAAAAATGTTTCCTCGGCCTGCCTAAAATTAATTATTTATTGGTCATATCGTACCCTTTCATGCATTATCTGTAGCATGTAAAGACTGGTCGATGGAAACTAAAAAATAAAGCCCCCGCTATCCCTAGCAGAGGCATTGTATAAATTTAAGGTATTAGGGTTAGGTAATCGCGTATTGAATTAGAACTAGGAATTTTACTTATTCAAAGGAACAACCTTATGCAGATAAGCACAATAGGCCCTAGGCCTCATTTTGCAGATGTGAACCAAGGTACCTTTAACTAAATTATGCGTAGACTCATTGACAAATTGCGTAGCTTTAGGGCGCTTTAAAGCTTATCCTCTGTTTTGAAATTTATATCTTCATTGTTTTTAATTAGTGCATTGGTGCACCATGGTTTGGTAGGCCAACAAGTCACCTTTCATCAACTACCGCAAAATCTACAGCTCTACCCGCGTGATGCACAAAATATCGCTTACATTCCCATTTCAGGGCGGATGCGCGCTGGAACTACCGGGTCTATATCTGTAAGCATTACAAAAAATAAAACACCCTACTCGTACACTAAAACCGCACTAAAAACAGCCGGTGACTTTGTGTTACGCATTCCCATTCGAGCTGAATTAGCTCAATACCAATTGGATGTATATTGGCTAAACGGAAAGGACTCCACATTCCTCGCGCGCCGTGAAAATATCGTCGCTGGCGATGTTTTTTTGGTGAGTGGTCAATCCAATTCATATACAGGTAAAGATCACCCCAAAGTCTACAAAGGTGAATTTGCGCGCAGCTTTGGCCGAAATCCAGACTATGAAAACTATGCGCCTTACCATGCGGCAGATACACTTTGGTCGATTTCCAACAGCCCATCGGACGTTGGCCTCTTTGCCTCCGAACTCCAGCGCCTCCTCATTGAAAAACAAAAAATTCCCATCTGCATCATCAATGGCGGTTCTGGCGGCTCCTCCATGGAATACAATCTTTTCCGAAGTGCAAACCCCATGGATCTTAAAACCTCCAGCGGCAAATTGCTTTACCGAAGCCAAAAGGCCGGCATCGCAAATCACGTGAAGGCATTCATTTACCGACAAGGCGAAAATGAAACCAGCGGCAACGCCCCAGAGTGGTTGGCCAACTTCAAAAAGCACGCCGAATTGCTCAAAAAAGAATACCCTAGTATTCAAAAAATATACCTACCACAGATCAACATCCTGCATGGTGAACTTTCGATACAAAGCGTCATCCGCGATGGACAGCGATCGATCACGCAAACGGATACTTTCATCAGGGGTTTTGCGACCATTGGGACGAAAGGATATGATGGTATTCATTATTCACCCGAAGGATATGCTCAAACTGCCGCGGAATTACACCGATTATTAGAGGCTGATTTATACCGTCCAGAGAAAAATCCCCATATTGAAAGTCCCAATATTCAACGCGCTTATTTCGCAAGTAAAGACAAGAAAAAAATCATTTTGGCTTTTGATAAAGGCCAAAAACTCCGCATCCCGGCAGATTCGACCGTGACAGATTGGAATGGGAATAAACGAACACAAAGTCTGAAAAACAACTTCTTCTTTGCTCCAATCGCATTTCCCCATGCGAATTTTACCGAATTAGTACGTATTGACGCGAAGGACAACGAATTGACTTTATGGCTTTCGAAAGCACCTACCTCAGACACGCTCGCCTATACCCCGTCATTTTATAATCATCCCAAAGGGTATCAAATTGCCGCTCCATTTTTAACTAATCAAACGGGAATGCGAGCCTTTGCCTTCGATCATTTTTTAATTGAACCATACGACAATTATTTTGACGATGATTTGGACGGGTATGTGAATGCGAAAGATCAATGTCCGAATACTAGCCCAAATAATCCCGTAGATAAAAACGGTTGCGCTTCGGATCAGCGAGATAGTGATGCAGATGGATTATTGGACAAAGTAGATGATTGTCCATTTGAGAAGCAATTACCAATTCCTCAAGTCACCAACTTAAGCGAAAATAGGCTAACTACCTCACCAGCAGGATTTTACCAGTGGTTCCAAAATGGTACCTTAATGCCAGGCGAAGTCAAGCAAAATTTAACCGTCATGGTTTCGGGAACCTATGCAGTAGAGATAAAAAGTGCGGCTGGATGCTTGGTACCCAGATCAGCGAATAGACAAGTGCTTATTTTAGGAAATGAAGAAGCGATTTCCGAAATACGCATTTTTCCCAATCCTACCCAGGATTATGTACAAATAGAAATTGACAAGAAAATCTATCCGGGCCTTCAGATTCAATTGATCGACATACAAGGTCGGATTTGGTGGGAAAAAGTGGGAATTCAAACAAAAGATCAAATCCCGCTGAGCCAAGTTCCTACAGGAACTTATTTCGTAAAATTCAGTCATGGGCTAAAATCCATCAAGATCCAAAAACAATAAAGTGCCCTGAATTTGCATCAGGACACTTTATATGGATTTATTAGAACTAGGAGTAAGGCTACAAAGGAACGTTAATTACCACCCGTAGACAATGAGGCCCAGGCCTCATATTTACATGTTTTTTAACGCCCAGGAAAGTAGACTGTTATTTTCATTCGACAACCCTAATTTCTTCGAAATATGATAGCGGTGGTTTTTAACCGTTTTCTCAGATATGAAAAGCATTTCGGCAATTTCCTTTGTCTTCTTTTGCGCCGCAATTAATTCCAAAATACGCTTTTCGGCCGGCGTAAAGTCATGCCCTTCACCCGATTTCTTATGAATGGCTTGAAAAGCCATTTCCACCGAAATGTTGATTTGACTTTCATTCCATGGTTTAACAAGGTAGTTTATTGGACTAGATTCATTGGTTTGATCTAAATGATTCCGATCGCCAAATGCCGTCAAAAACATAACTTCCAAGGAAGGTACCCGACTTTTGGCATCCAAGGCAAAGTCGATACCCGTTTTACCTAGCCCTAGGTCTATATCGCAAATAGCCAACTGTGGTTTCCAGTCGACTAGAATCGCCTTAGCTTCTTGGTAATTATGTGCTATCATCACCTCAAAACCAGATTTCTCCAAAATTTCTTGAAGATCCATAGCTACAATAACCTCATCTTCCAAAACCAAAATTCGATTATATCCCATCTATAAATAGTTAAACGTTATTTGGTGAATGATTCCACCGTCTGCACGCATTTCATGTGTGGCATCCATTTGCTTGCACATAAGTGTGATAAGTTTCATGCCTAGTTGGCCCGAATCTGTCAAATCAGCCTCCTTTCCCGGTCCATTATCCGAAATGACTATACTAATCTTTTGTCCTAGACGCTGTACTCGAATCGTCAAAATACCATTCTTTACATGTGTAAATGCATATTTAAATGCATTCGAAATAATTTCATTAAGGATTAAACCAAACGAAGTGATTTTCTCCAAACTTAATTGGAGCTCCGTATCGATATCATATTGAATGGTTACCGGATTTTCTTCATCATGCTGGAAAACTAAAATCAAATGTGCAACAAGCGTCTTTATGTACTCATTGACATTTACAAATTCAAATTCATGGGTATTATGTAAATTAGAATGAACAAGCGCAAACGTTTGAATCCGATTTTGCATGGAGCGAATCAGTTCATTCGATTCTTTATTTCGAACCCGTCGGTTTTGTAAATTCAATAGACTGTAAATTACTTGTAGGTTATTCTTAACGCGATGATGTAATTCTTTGAGTAAAATTTCGTTCCGACTATTCTGCAAAACGATTTGTTCTGCTCGGACTTTTAGTAGGTATTTTTGACGGATAATGATCATAGAAACAATGATCGAGACCAACATGATAATCACCAATAAAATCAAACTACGCACTTGAATTTGTTGAACTGCGGTGACTTTCGTCAACTTCAATAAGTCATTTTTTGAGGCCAGTAATTCGGCGCGGCGTTTGGTGACTTCTAACTGGCCTAATAATAAAACCGATTTATTTCGATTCATCGTTTCATTTAAGCTATCCTGGTAATGGTGTTGCGCAGTTAAAAAATAAAATGCAGAATCCGACTGATTAACTGATTTATGATAGGATGCATAGGTGGCTAATAAATCAATTCGCAAGGGCTTAATTACTTTACCTTGCATGTAACGGCGGGCGGAGTCTAAATAGGATTTGGCAAGGGGAAATTGCTTCGCATGAATAAAACATTGACTCAATACAATCATACTTTGAATTTGATGGTCGATATCATCTTTAGTTAAGGCTAAATCTTCTTTTAATGTCTTGATGGCATTCGTATAAATACCTTGCTTAATCCGACACATCACTAATTTTCCTTTAAATTCACCGCGCCAATAGTCCAGTTCCCGAGGCAAAAATTGCTTCGTTCTTTTATTCCATTGAATCAATAAATTCGTTTGTTGGGCACCGATTCTATATTGCTGAACAGCAAGATCAAATTGACCATTCAAAAAATAAAGATTTCCTAGTCGATTATAGTAATAGACACGCCTTATTTCTAATTCAGCAGGAAAAGGCTGATTGGCCCGATAATCTTTGATGGCATCTTCGTACAAGCCACAATCGCGGTAAATTTCCCAAAAGGTTTTAATGTAGCCCTTTTCGATCCGTTTCTGCCGAATGACGATGGCTTTTTCGAGCAGATTTTTTCCTCGATATTCCTCTTCCAACTTAATGTACACGTCGCGATGATAATGTTTAGGAACGAGGGAAAGGTGTTGAAAAAGCCACTCCAATAAAGGAAGACCTTGGTCAAATTTAGCTTGATTGTGATAGACCATAGACAATGGCAAGAGCACACGAACCACCTTGGCAAGGTCTTTTTCTTTTCGAGCTTTTTGTAAATGCCCCGTCAGGATAACCTCGAGGTCGGCTACATTAGCAAATGAAAAATAGCCTTCATCCGATCGATACTTTTGATCCCAATCTTGCCACATTGCGTTAAAATCAGCATATTGGGCATGATTTGAAAACTTACGAGGATGATAGCTATCCGCTGTGGCATGCGCTGGAAGACTATATCCAAGTGCATGCAGCAGCAGTACGCAAAAACCGTAGACGATTTTACGAAACATGTATTGATTGATTAGAACTAAGCCCTTTCGGGTTTTATTTTTTTACGCGTTTAATGTACTTCTAAAATCATTGCTGTTTTTCCGGCAACGTTCAGGTTAGCCCCTAAGGTAAATTGTTTATCTGTAATAACCTCTTTAGCGGCCATTCCGGGTTGGATAATTTCAGCAAATTTGGCTAAATCGATGACTTTTTCTTGTGCATTTTTATTTAAAACCACCATCACTTTTCCTGTATCCGTATATCTAAAATACACATAAATGCCATTTTCTGGGCCAAAATGCAGCAATTTGCCGTCATGAATAACCGAATTATTTTTACGCCAATTCAATAATTTTTTAAAGAAATCCTGCGTGCTTTTCTCGTCGGCCGTAAACCCCTTTTGACTCACCGCATCTTTCGCATCGCCTGGCCAGCCGCCGTAAAAATCACCACGAATTTCACCATGCTCGCTACTTTTGGGGTTCGACATCAAATTCTCAGTACCATAAAAAATCTGTGGAATACCACGCGTGGTCATTAAAAAAGTGATGCCCATGCGAAATAATGCTTGGTCATGCCTTACTTGGGTATAAAAACGAGACATGTCATGATTGTCACCGAAAACCACCAAATTATCTGGATTGGCATAAACTAAATCGTTTGACAGTACACTGTAAATTTTATTCAATCCCTTGCCCCAATCCTGGTCATTTTCATTCATGGCATCAGTTAACGCATTTTGTAAGGGAAAATCCATAAGCGCTGGCAATGAAGATTTAAATCCGTCGCGATTCACTTTTCCTTTTTGCCAATAGGACGTGATGATGGGATTTGATGACCACTCTTCACCCACTAGATTGAGGTTAGGGTATTCCGTTAAAACGGCATCTGACCATTGCGCCGCAAATTGCTTCTCTGAATACGGATACGTATCGATCCGGATTCCGCCTAGATGTGCGTATTCAATCCACCAAATCGTATTTTGAATCAAATATTTGGCCATGAAAGGATTTTTTTGATTCAAATCAGGCATAGCAGGCACGAACCAACCTTCTGACTGCATCTTCGCGTCGAATTTGGACACATGTGGATCTTGGACCGTTTCTCTACGATGGGTAGTCGAAACAAACTTTCCGTCGAAATTAATCCAATCCTTGAATGGAAAATCTTTCATCCACCAGTGGCCATCTCCGCAGTGATTTAACACGACATCCATGATAATCTTGATGCCTTTTTGGCCAGCTTTCAAAGCTAAATTTTTGTAATCTTCGTTGGTCCCAAAACGCGGATCAATCGCATAGTGATCAGTAATGGCGTATCCATGGTAGCTTTCCTTCGCTTGGTCATTGGTTTGAACCGGCAAACTCCAAATCGCTGTGAAGCCCATGTCATGCATGTAATCCAATCGGTCTGTTATTCCTTTGATATCTCCACCGTGGCGACCATACATTTCATTACGTGCAGGATTGGGCTCTCGGAATCCAGGTGCCGCATCATTGGATGGATCCCCATTAGCAAAACGATCTGGGGTGATTAAGTAGATGACGTCTTTTGTGCTGTATGAGGGCCGATTTGCGGAATTTTTATCGCGTGCTTGTAAGGAATAATCGATGTGATGGATGATTTTACCACCTTTTTTTAGGTCAATGGGATATGTTCCTGCCGGGGTATTTTTCGAGATTTCACAGTCAACAAACAAATAATTTGGGCTGTCGGCCGAATGAACTTTTACGATCTTTAAACCTGGCTTTTTGGCAATTACCTCGCTCCCTTTTAAATCCTTTCCGTGGATCATTAATTGTAGTTGGGTATTTTTCATGCCAGTCCACCAGCTGAGTGGTTCCACGCGTAAATCTTGTGCGTAAATAGAGAAGGAGGCGAATAGAAATATTATAAGTTTCTTCATGAATTTAGGGAGTTTTTGCCAGGTTATCAGGGCCTGAACCCAAACAACTTAAAGCGTGAAATTAGGGAAAAAATGGCCTAAAATTGCACAAATCGGATCAAATTGGCTAAAATTATCAGGATTCAGCTCCTAAAAGTAGCCAAAAATGTGTTTTTGAGTTAAGGCTGCTGGGATCTTCGAACGCGGCAGCACATTCCAATTCCTTGCAAATCAGCCTTAATTTCAAGATATTTGTGCTTCTAAAATTCGCCCTAAAAATCAATCTATATGTGTGGAATTGTCGCTTATATCGGCCAAAAAGCCGCTTACCCAATTATCCTAAAGGGATTAAAACGGTT
>JAIXRT010000199.1 GCA_027485075.1 Cytophagaceae bacterium | reverse complement strand
CTCCAGGATCTGTGATTGTACAAACGGATAATACGACGCAGACAAGCGGTGGCGGGGTGAACGATGGGCAGTCGGCCGGTGTATTCAATGGCCTGAATTTGACCAAAGAGGGTGCTGGAATTTTCGTGCTCAAAGGCGCAAATACCTACACCGGAAATACGACTGTGAATGCGGGTACTTTGCGATTAGGCGCATCAGAATCGATTACAAACACGAGTATTTTGACAGTGAATGCTTCAGGTATTTTTGAAATGAGGGATTTCAACGAGACGGTTGCTAACATCGCTGGTGCAGGTATCATTCGCAACGGAGGTGCAGCCACGAGTTTATTGACGATGGGATCGAATAATTTACCGAGTACTTATTCGGGTATTTTGGAAGATGGTTCTGGGATTTTGGCATTGACTAAAAATGGTTCAGGCATCGTAACGCTTTCAAATGCGAATACGTATTCGGGTACGACCTTGATTAATGCGGGGGGTATTTTAGCAGCGAATAATACGGCCTTGGGTAATGCGACAGGTGCAACTACGGTTATATCAGGTGCAGTGCTTCAAATTCAAGGGGGGGTGCAGATCGCGGACAATATCTCCATGAATGGGACTGGATTAAGTTCTTTGGGTGCCCTTATTAGTAAAAGTGGTGATAATGTGCTGACAGGAAATGTTGTAACGGGGACGGCTGCTTCTTCGATTCGGGTTGAAGCAGGAAATTTACGTTTACAAGGCACGACAACGATGGGGGGCAATTTGACTTTAGGAGGCGCAGGAACAAGCTTGACACATGCGGGTGATTTGGTTTCGACTGGAACACTGACTTGGGATGGGGCGATTGCGCAAACCTATGCAGGCCGAATATCGGGCACGGCAAACGTGCAGAAAAGTGGGGCGGGAACGGTGACTTTGCAAGCGGATAATACGTATTCTGGAACGATGACTGTTTCGGCTGGAACGCTGGTTCTCCAACATAATAATGCGTTGGGTTCTGCTTCTGGGGCTACCACAGTAAATTCGGGGGCAGGTTTGGTGTTGGATGGAGGAATTACGATTGCCTCGGAAGCATTAGCCTTAAATGGTGCGCTGGCTACTGGAACGGGGGCTTTACGCTCGATTAATGGGGCGAATGCTTATTTAGGTACGATCACGACGGGGGGGAGTTCTGTCTACCTGAATGCGGAGAGTGATTTAAGTGTAGCGGCTATTTCGAATCCGATTATTTTGACCTTTGGTTCCGCGACGGGAGCGGGGAATATTGTGGTTTCTGGGTTGATATCGGGTGTGGGATCCTTGGAAAAAACGGGTGCAAATCGGTTGACGCTGAATGCGGCGAACACCTATTCGGGATTAACACGCTTGACTGCTGGAACGATCCAATTGGGTATTGCGCAGGCTGTTCCTGTGGCGAGTGCATTTTATTTCAATGGGGGTACTTTGGCTACCAATAATTATTCCAATACACTTGGGACGCTGTTTTTGACGGCTAATTCAGTGTTGGATTTGGGGACAAGTAGTGCACACAATTTGATCTTTTCGGCTGTTAGCCAACTGTTTGACTTTAAGCGATTAAGCATCAAAGGCTGGCAGGGTGATTATTCAAATCAAACTTCTGGGACGGTAGGTCGGGTGAGATTCACGTCATCTGTCAGTACCTACGTGCTTGACCAAATTTTGTTTGAGAGTCCGATACCAACGAATCATTATGCGAATATGTTGACGGATGGAACGTTTGAGATCGTGCCGGGTGATAACATGGTGATCAACCCGACGAGTTATAGCAATGTTATTTTGAGCACAGCGACGCCGAGTAATGGCGTATGGAGTGCCTTGGTTGGCGGAGTTCATACATTCACGCCGAATACGGATAATGCGATTTTAAATGTGGCGGAGGTTCAGACAAAACTCGCGACCGGCGATGTTTCCGTTGTGACTTCGAATGGGTCAGGAACGCAGTCGGGAGCGATTATTGTGACTGGGGCCTTATCAGTTTCGAATGCAACTGCTGCTGCGCGTAAATTAACCATGACGGCACGTGGTACCGTGAATGTATTTGCGGCGATGACCTTAGGTTCTACGTCTGCAGCGGTCGCCTATCCAGGCATTGAGGCATATTTTGAATCTTTGACGGGGGATGTGACGGTATCTGCGACGGGTTCAATCAATACATCTGCTGGAAATTTAACTACGAATGTATCCGCATCCCGAGCCGGTAACGCCGGAAATATTACCTTGAAAGCGGCGGGAGGCATCATGTTGAATGGAGCTTTAACGGCCACAGGAGGAAATAATGCGTCAACCTTCACGAATTCGGGTGGAGGAAATGGGGGGAATATTACGTTGATTGGGCCTCTGGGGATTACGGCGAATGCCAACATTACCTCGCAGGCGGGTACCAATGTAACGAATGCCTTTCCGGGAGTTTTGACGGTGGAAACCAATGCTTTGCCGGATGCAAATGGGCAGAATTTAGGTCAAACCTCTACAAGTGTTGTGCGAGCTGGCGGGTTTGTGAAGAATGGTTCAGGTACATTCTTGTTGCGCAATTACAGTTATGGAGGATTTACGACAGGTGGCGTAGCTAACCAAACGCCTTTAGTTTCTATTAATTCAGGTACTCTGAAATTAACATCGGCTACTAGTATATGGGATTTTGCGGATGTATCCGTGGCATCAGGAGCCGTTTGGGATATGGGCGGCTTTAGTGAGACGGTGGGTTCGATTGCGGGATCAGGAACGATACGGAATGGAAGTACGTTGACCTTGAGTTATAATAATCCGAGTTTAACGACTGTTTTTGGGGGTACTATGGAGGGAGGTTTGGCCTTAGTGAAAAATGGTTCTACCGGCGTGCTTGAGCTGACTGGTTTAAATACGTATACAGGTTTGACGACGATTGGGCAAGGTATTATTCGGGTGAAGCATGCGAATGGGTTAGGGGCTACTTCGTCGGGAACGGTGGTTTCGGATGGGGCAAGTATGCAGTTGGACGGCGGAATTACGTTGGCCGCTGAGCCAATAACCTTGAATGGAACAGGTGGTGGGTCAGGCGCATTGCGGAATATGACTGGGACGAATATGATCACTGGTGCGATTACGTTGGGGACACCGGCGGTGCGGATAAATTCAGATGCGGGGGTATTAGCTATTTCAGCATCTGTCGCGAATCCGATTGGTTTGACGTTTGGGGGTGTGGCGAATCATGAGGTGTCGGGTAGTATTTCAGGAACTTCTTTTGTAACCAAAGACGGCACTGGTTCGCTCTCGTTGCGCGGAAATAATAGTTATGGGGGATTGACGACGGTTTCTTTGGGTAAGCTATTTGTGGAATCCGCGAATGCGCTGGGGTCAACGGGCACGGGGACGACGGTTACTTCAGGCGCGAGTTTACAAGTCCAAGGAGGGCTTACGGTGGCGGCAGAGCCTTTGACGATTAATGGTTCGATGCTTGCTGGTGATGGGGCATTGGCAAGTACATCAGGAGTTAATACCTGGACGGGTGCGGTGACTTTGGGATCTGCGGCAACGGTATCAGCTGATGCGGATGAATTGCGGATATCTGGTGGAATTAGCACGGCGGGATTCTTGTTAAAATCGGGTAAAACAGGTGGATTGGGTCATGTGAGGGTGTCTGGGATTATTTCGGGATCGGGAATGGTGGAGAAAGTAGGTGATGGAATATTGACATTGAGTGGAGCAAATACCTATACAGGATTTACGAAGGTGACATCGGGGATATTAGCCTTGGGGGCGAATGAAGTTATTCCCAATGTAAGTGCTTTCTATTTCAATGGTGGCACGCTGCGGACCGAAGGATTTGCGGAAACGGCTGGATTGGTTCATTTGAATGCTGATTCACGTGTGATTTTTGGGTCGGGTGTGCATCGATTGACCTTTAGTGGACCGGGTACTTTCACGGCTGGTAGGACATTGCAGGTGAATGGATGGGAAGGTGATTTTAGTATTCCTGCGGGTGGCCAAAGACCGAATGTGGAGGATACGGGAATGTTACAAACGAGCTCTTCACGCTATGTGACGTTGAACGGGGTGATTCGTTCGGCGGGTGGTATCAATCAATTCGGCCAAATCAATTTTACTGGATTCCCAGGTACAGCGGGTAAGTTGGTCATTAATACGCGGTTGGCCTTAGCGCTGCTTGAGCAAATCAAGTTTCTGAATGATGCGGCTAATACCTTGCATTTTTCGGTGCAGTTGGGCAGTAACGAAATCGTACCGGATTATACGCGGTAGGCAAATGCTACTACCGGCCGCGTAAAAAGTGAACAATCACCTCAAGGCCCTTTTCGAAATGGTCGTTGTTGGGAATCACAATATCACATGAGCGTTTGTGTGGTCGAATAAATTGCTCATAAGTAGGTTTGACATGATATTTCCAGCGATACATGACATCTTGTAAGTCATAGCCACGCTCTTCATTATCACGTTTGATGCGGCGCTCAAGTTTGATTTTATCTTTCGCGTCAATGAAGATTTTAAGATCTAATAAGCGTGCCACATCCGGAAAATGAAATACAAAAATACCCTCCACAACTAATATTTTGCGGGGATAAAAATGTAACATGTCAGGAACTTTCGTCGAATTATTAAAGGTGTATTCCGCGCGAGATACTACCTTGCCAGCACGCAACTTCTCAATATCTGCTGCAAAAGCCGCGTCATCGATAGCGCCAGGTAGGTCAAAATTCTCAATACCATTCTGGTCTTTTGTTTGATGCTCAATCGGCCGATAATAATTATCCTGCGACAATAAGCAGATGTCATCATCTGGAAACTGTTCCATCAAGCGCTTTAGAAAAAGCGTTTTCCCCGAAGCACTTCCTCCGGTAATTCCAATAATATAAGGTTTGTCGATGCTGCTCATGAAGCCACAAATTTGCGAAAAGCATCGCTAGGAATCAAGCCTCATCGGCCGAATTTTATGTAGTCGGCCTCTTCATCCTTAGACCCTTCATACACAACATGTAAGTCATGCGAAGCAAATAAGTCGACGATTTCCGAACGTGTAAACAAGCGTTTTCCGCATCCCTCATGCACTCCCCCTGTCAGAATTTCTTCCACGATTACGCACCCATCTGTCTTTAAAACACGGTCTATTTCAGCTAAAACAGCCTTTAAATCGTCCAGTTCATGCAACGAATTTAGTAGCCAAATTTGATCAGCAGTTTCATCTGAGAGGGGAATTTGGGCTGCATCTGCATGGAAAATAGTTGCAGGGGTTGTGGCTTTCTTTCCGTATTGTTCTTCAAAATAGGCGATGGCCTCATCCAAATCAGGCCAATTCAAAACGTCTTTATTGCTATCTAATAGAAGTAACTCGCCCGCCTCTTGCTCCATGGTTTGTTTGATTTCCCACCATGCGGCCCCACAACCTAAGGATAAGATGCAATCTTTCGCTGTCCACTCGCCCACTTCATATAACGTTTTCTTCATGTAGCAAATTATCAAAATGGTTTATCTTTGGCAAAAAAAGAATCGGATGGCCATTTTTATTGCACCCACAGCGAGCGTCATGGGACGCGTGATCATCGGAAAAGACGTGTCCATTTGGTACGGAGCGGTCATTCGCGGAGATGTAGAGGAAATACATTTGGGTGATGGCTGCAACATTCAAGACAATGCCGTTTTGCACGCAGATGAGGGCGATAAAACCATCATAGGCGCCCGCGTAACCGTAGGCCATTCCGCCATTGTTCATGGGGCTGAAATTGGCGAAGGTTCTTTAGTGGGCATGCATGCTACCGTATTGAATCGTGCCAAAGTAGGCAAATGCTGCCTCATCGGGGCACACGCTTTAGTCACGGCTGGAATGGAAATTCCGGATTATTCGTTGGTCCTTGGTTCACCTGCGAAGGTTGTCAAAACATTAAGTGAGACGCAGATCGAATCGTTGAAACATGGGGCTGATCACTACATCAAGATGGGTGCCAAACATGCCGCAGGCGAATTTCCATTCATCAAGTCATGATTGAATTAATCCTCATCCGACATGCACACGCGGGACCCTACACGAGTCCCGACGAAGCTCGAAAACTTTCCAGTCAAGGAATTGAAGAAGTGCTTATGTTAGCTCAAAAAATGAAAAACGCAGCTATGCCGAATGGGATTTGGTTAGTTTCGGACGCCGTTCGAACGCGTGAGACATTTGAGGTACTCTCGGATGAAAAAGGGGTGTTTTCGGCCTTTTGGTACCATGCGACAGGTCCTCAGTATGTCCAGGAGCTGGTTAAACAAGAAAGTTCTGTCATTTACTTGGTCGCTCATAATCCTTCGATTTCCTATGTCGTTTCCTATTTTTTAGGTGAAACTCGAAACATGGAAACCGCAAATTGTGTTCATTTGCAGTGGCCTAATTTAAATGCCTGGGAAGAAGTCACACAAGGCAGCGCCATATTACATTTTGAAGCTTAATCTGAATAGATGAAAAACCAAAAAATATTCCGCTGGGTTATTATTTTATTTACCCTTTTGATGATCGGTTTGGCCATCGATATGGCTAGAAATACCACGGCTCCGTGGAACAAACATAAAAAGAGGTGAGAGGTAAGAGGTTGATTTTTTACTCTCACTTCTTAATTCTTACCTCTTACTTCAATACTGATTGAATATGCTTCAAGTGATGCACGCAATGCCAAGCATAAATACCTAGCACACGGTCTAGTCGATATGTTATCCCACGTTCTGGATGAAAATAGGTGCGCGACCAGTCTAATTCTTCCATCGTTTCCATTAGGTAAACCCAACGTAAGTGAATGTATTTAATGCCTTCAATTGACCAGGCGATCGGAGCCTCATTACCATCCGGCATCTCAGCCCACGTGTTTTCATCGTAAGGTTTGATCGTTGGGTTATCCTCTGTCAACGCCATCTTGAAACGTATGTAACTATTGATGTGGCTATCGTATAGATGATGGATTACTTTACGGGCCGACCACCCACCTTCTCGGTAAGGTTTTTCCAACAAAGTCTCATCTACTCCGTCTAATAAAATGGCCAGTTGGCCTGGTAAATCCGCAATGGTTTGAATCCACTCTAGACGCAATGCTGGAGTGATAATTTCGGGAGCAGCAAATTTGCCGATCGGATATTGCAACGGATTTAATTCCATATTAATGCGTAAAAAAAGCAGTGATTTCAGCACCGGCCTGACGCGTATGCGCAATCAGTGGATGAACACCTGCATGAATACTTTCAAAAAATTCTTTGCCACTTTCTTTGGCTAATTGTGCTACATGAACAGGAAAGTCAACCGTCCCTTCCTCCATTTCTACCGGCATCACCACTTGATATGCCACATTTCCTTGCGCAGCAAATGATGCGGCTTGTGCGCGTGCTGATTCGAAACTTGCTTCTAAATCATCAGAGTCAATACTGATTTTTACAGGTGTTTGCGAAGCTTTTTCAGCTAAAACACGCTTGATTTCAGCATCTAAACCCTCCAATAATTTTCGGAACGTATGGTAATTTTTTCCCGTACGTAGTCTTTCCCGAATCGATTGACGAATGAAATAGGTGATGGAATCTGTAACCGTAAGGCCTATTTCAGCCATTTGTTTGAAGATCAATGAGGAAGGTGACATCCCTGGAATCGTATTAGGATCATGTAATACAATCACGCCATCCGCACGTAAAAAACCATCAATGCGCGTACATACACCAAAACCCAAATCATCAAAAGCCTGCTTCACTTGCTCCTGAATGAGTTGCAAATGACTTAGCGAAGCATCCATCGGAATGCGCTTACGCGTCAGTTTTGATTTATATTTCGCATTGAAGTCAAATACTTCGACCGATTCGTCGATGACAATTTCCGTAGGAGGTAATGCAACTGCCTCACCACGAGGTGTTTGAATCACTCCGCAACTGAATTCATTTCCATTCACAAAGGCCTCCAACAAAACCGCGTCTTCCGAATGAATCGAATGAATACTTGCTTTAGTTACCGTGTGCGTAAAGTACTCCCGTAAATCTGTTAATAATGCGGCAGGATGCGCGTAGATTTGGTGATTAAATCGAACAGGGAATCCAATTCCCTCATCCAAATTCACCATTTTTTGTAGCAAAGCGACTTGTTCATCTTCTGAATACGTCAACCAATCCGTCCGTTGAATTTCCTGTATAAAAAGACATTTTTTGATCGCTTGATCAAAATCATCTAAGGAATCTTGCTTCACAAATGCCAAGCCAATCGACGATCCTTGATGCGGCGCTTTCGCCACAAATGGAATACCAATGGCTTTTTTAACTTGTTCAAAAAGCGTCTCCCGTCCATATGATTCATAGTCGGCACGCTGTAACACAAAATACTTTTTATCTAAACCGACACTCTTTTCCAACCAAAGATTTTGTTTGGCTTTATCGATTCCAATCGCCGAACCTAGGACACTTGGCCCTGAATAGGGGATATTATACCATTCTAATAAACCTTGGATACTACCATCTTCTGCACCAGGGCCATGCATGGCGATGAATGCAAAATCAAAATGAGCCGAAAACTCAGCTGGGCTAATCTTTTTGCCAATCGATGCAATCATAGCATCATAATCACTCAAATCAGTCAATGATTCCGTGTAAACCGAAAATGGAGCTGTTTGGTATTTGGCAGGAGGGAAGAAGTTTCGAATCGATTCTTGATAAATCAACTCCTCCTTAATTAATATGAAATTTCCTAAACCGTCCACAAAGACCGGAACAGGCGTAAATAATGCTTTATTGATGTGCGCCATCGCCGTCTTTCCACCCGCAAAGCTTATTTCGCGTTCACGTGCTTGGCCTCCAAAAAAAATTCCAATCCGCATCATAGGTCTTTAATTTCTTCTACGGAAACGATTTCAGGCACTTCGCGCTTGATAGCTTCTTCGATTCCTGCACGAAAGGTCATGGCCGACATATTGCATGATTGGCAATTGCCTACTAAAGCCAGCTTTAACACATTGTCTGCTGAAATTTCAACAATCTCCACATTGCCTCCATCGGCCACTAAATAGGGACGAATGCTATCGAGTGCACCTTGAACTTTCGCGTATAAAGGATGATTTTCCATGTTGTTATTGTGCGTTAGTAATCGCAATTTGTTGGGCTAAACTCGCTGCAATAGACGTAAATGCTTCCGCACTTGGACTATTATCTGCGGCAATCGGTTTTCCAGAATCACCTGCTTCACGAATCGCTTGTACCAAAGGCACTTCACCTAAGAAAGGTACATTGTATTTCGCAGCAAGAGCTTTCCCTCCGTCTTGGCCAAACAAGTAATACTTATTTTGCGGCAATTCAGCCGGTGTGAAATAAGCCATATTTTCTACCAATCCCAAAATTGGCACATTAATTCCTGCCTGTTTGAAAAACTGTAAACCTTTGGTCGCATCTGATAAGGCAACTTTTTGGGGCGTAGTGACGATAACGGCACCGGTCAACTTAATCAATTGGACCAATGTCAAATGTATATCTGAAGTTCCCGGAGGTAAATCGATGAGTAAATAATCTAAATCTTCCCAATTGGTATCGCCAAAAAACTGACGTAAAGCTTGCGTCATCATCGGCCCGCGCCAAGGTACTGGACTCTCGGTAGGCGCCAAGAAACCCATCGAAATGAGTTTGATGCCGTATTGGTTAATCGGCTGAATGCGATTTTTTCCATTCACTTCTTGGACCAAGGGTTGCATATCTTCAGCGCCAAACATCACAGGAATAGACGGACCTGAGATGTCCGCATCTAAAATACCTACTTTGGCACCTGCCTTTTTAAGGGCCATCGCTAGATTAGCTGTAACTGTTGATTTTCCCACGCCACCTTTTCCAGAAGCAACGGCAATCACATTCTTAACACCTGGAATCAAGGGGTCTTGTTGCTGGAGTGTTGTCACTTCAGCGGTCATATTGATCACCACTTTTAAATCTGGATGGACCAAATTATGAATGGCGTCCTCACAATCTTTTCGAATTTTTTCTTTTAAAGGACAGGCTGGGGTGGTTAATACAACGGTAAATCGGACTTCACCGACACCCAATTCCACATCTTTAATCATATTCAAGGTCACCAAATCCTTTTTCAAATCTGGCTCTTGTACCGTGCTCAAGGCACCGATGATAATCTCTTTCGTAACACTCAATTCACCCATATAACTTGCTTTCCTTTGAAACGCCAAATATACGTCATTCTATCAAGATAAGGCCAATATTTGCTGGTCTATTTTTGCGTAAAGCTTGGACTTATCCAGACCTGATTGATCCATTTCAATTTCCTTTCTGAGTCGCCTTAATATTTCACAATGTTGTGGATATTGCAAAAGATGCGGCCGATGATGAATGGTTGCGATCATTTCTTGCCACCTTTTTGCTATTTCGATGAGGCCATCTTCAAAGTGTGTTTGTTTGAATCGCTTGTAAATATATTCGATTGCTTGGTCCGTCGGATGAATCATATCGGTTTGATAAAAACGATAATCACGTAATTCATCCAGCATAATTTCAAAGGCAGGAAAATACATTACCTGGTCAGGAAATTTGCTCACTAAGATATCCGCGGCTAATCGAAGCGTTGCTTTGGAGACCGCATTTTCTGGCATCCCATCGCGTGTATGTCGTACGGGCGACACGCTAATAATAATTTTGAGATGCGGATTTTTAAGTATGAAATTTTTGTAAGCCAAACAGATTTCATCCACGGTACTCTGCTTTTTGATGAATCGCGAAGCAGCCTGTTTATGGCAGTTGGCAATCGCCCTACCCAGCACCTGATCTTCATAATAAAAGGCCGTTCCCCAGGTGATAATCAGGTATTGACTTGAGGCTAAATACGCTAAGGTTTTCGCTTTGATCTCGGTCAATGATGCTATAAACTCCTCCGGATTTTCACCCATGAATTGCGAATGGAAATCGGGATGGACATATAAATGACCTTGTTTATACAAATCTGAGTGCTGCAGGTTTTGTGGACTCAAGCCTCTGAGAATATTCAAAGGATGAAACAGCGTTCCTAAAGCTTGATTAGAAACTTCTAAAGGTAAATCAGCTAGCCGCTGTCCCATGTTTTCTGCAAAGCATGATCCGATACAAAGTATTCGGCTGTTGGGACGAATCAAATAGGGCGAGCGCGGGATAGTGAATGTTGTGGTTAGATTGATCATATAAAATTATGTAGAGACGCGATACTTCGCGTCTTGCTTCGTGTAGAGACGCGAGGTATCGCGTCTCTACATGTTGGTTTAGTGAAGACGCGAAGTATCGCGTCTCTACATGTTGGTTTTGTAAAGACGCGAAGTATCGCGTCTCTACATGTTTGCTAAAGGGAAATGGCTACAAACTCTTTGCCCAACGGCTCATCTTGTTTTCCATCACGTCCAATGGCATGTTGCCATCTTTCAGGATTTCATCATGAAAATCGGAAAGCTTGAATTTCGGACCTAAGTCTTTGCTCAAACGCGCACGAATTTCACGAATTTTCAATGCTCCGATTTTATAGGAAAGTGCTTGCGCTGGGATTGCCATGTAACGCTCAATCTCAGCAATGGTCCCTTCTTCGCTCAATGGTTCGTTATCCATCATATACTTGATGGCTTCTTCGCGGGTCATATTCTTGGAGTGCATTCCTGCGTCTACGACTAGGCGAATCGCCCGGTGCATCTCATCACCTAAAGCGCCCATGTATTGGTATGGATCTGTGTATAGCCCTAATTCCTTACCTAGACTTTCGGTATATAATGCCCATCCCTCAGCATAGGCTGAATTACCTCCAAACCGACGGAACTTTGGCAAATCGCCATTTTCTTGCTGTAAACTAATTTGATAATGGTGACCTGGAATGGCTTCATGTAGAAATAAACTTTCCATGCCAGACGTGACATTGAATTTCTTCGCGTCTAAAATAGGCACATAGAAAATGCCTGGTCTTTTACCATCTTCAGATCCTTGGAAATATTCTGCGGATGCTGATGCTGCACGGAATGCCTCTGTTTGACGAATCTCAAATGGGGTCTTCGGTACTCGACCAAACATCGTTTTCAATGACGGCTCCATCTTTTTGTGAATCGCATGAAAAGCAGCTAAAACCTCTGCCGGCGTTTTGTATGGATAAAAGCTAGGATCCGTTTTCATGTGATTAAAGAATTCAGCCAGGGTCCCTTTGAAGCCTACTGCCTCCTTTGTTTTTTCCATTTCAGTTCGAATACGCTTTACTTCCGCCAAACCTGTTTGGTAAATTTCATCTGCAGGCTTATTCGTTGTGGTCAAGACTTTAATCAAGTATTGGTAGTATGCTGCTCCATTCGGAATCGCCGATATACCGGTGGTTGGCCGCGATTTAGGTAAGTATTCCGTTTGGATAAATTGGGCAAGCCGACGGTACGCCGGGATGATTTCGGATTGAATAATCTGCGTGTATTCTTTGGTGAATTTAGCTTTATCTGCCTCGGTGAAATCCTTTGGAAAATTCGTTAAAGGGCCGTAAAACGTGCTTTTTTTAACGTCCTCTACCTGGAAGGATTGCAATTGAGGAATTATTTTTTCCACTAAGGCTTTCGGTAAAACGACATTGGCTGCGATACCTCTTCTGAAATAGACAATACTCGAATCCATATACGCCGCTCCGACGTGCATCCGTTTTTCCCAATTCTCATAATCCTTTTTTGTAGCAAATGGTTGCAAAACGGATCCGCTGCCTAGTTGGGCAAACGTTAAATGAAAACCGTAAAACTGGTTTAGCGGCATCAAATTATCTGGGAAAGTCAAACCTTCCAGACCTAATTCAATATCGCGCTTCAAGATGTCAAACGTGATTTGATCATTGGCATCCAATTTATCGCGATTGATTTTCGCTAAACTAGTTTGTGTCTGCTCGAGTAAGGCCTTGATTTTGGCACGATGTCCGTCTGTGAAATCAATATTCAACTGATCATTATAGCGGTTGTCGCCATTGGCCGTAGCTGAAACGGGATTTAACTTTAACTGTTCCTCATAATAGGTATCTACGAGTGTGGCAAGTTCTTTTTTTGCGTCTCCGCTTTGGCATGCCGTAAATGCCAATAGGCAAATTAAATAGGTGAGTTTTTTCATTTTGTTGATTTTGAATTTCGAATATAATGAGAAAGCGGAAGAACTGCTATATGGGATTTCAAATGTCCTTTTTCTCCAAATTACTTTTCCCTCAAAAATTTTATATTTGTAGCTTGTATACACATACCACCTAAGCATTTTAAATTTATGTCCAATCAAGGAGCCGAACGGGAACGATTAAGTCTTCGCAACGATAATAAAGGCTGGAAAAAGTGGGGTCCTTATTTGACTGAGCGTCAGTGGGGCACGGTTCGAGAGGATTATTCGGTTGACGGAAATGCGTGGAATACCATATCACATGACATGGCTCGCTCGAAAGCTTACCGCTGGGGTGAGGAGGGAATCGGTGGAATTTCAGATAATAAACAGCATGTATGTTTCTCGTTTGCATTTTGGAATCACCGGGATCATATATTAAAAGAGCGATTTTTTGGTTTGACTGGTAGTGAATCGAATCATGGCGAGGATGTAAAAGAACTATATTATTATCAGGATTCAACGCCAACGCACTCTTATCAAAAAATGCTGTATAAGTATCCGCAGCAAACATTTCCCTATCAAAGGTTGATCGATGAGAGTCGGAAACGGACGCGCCATGAGCCCGAATATGAGCTGATGGATACGGGGATTTTTGACAATAATGAGTTTTTTGATATCTCCATGGAATATGCCAAAGGAGATGAACAAGATATTTTGATTCAGG
>JAIXRT010000109.1 GCA_027485075.1 Cytophagaceae bacterium | reverse complement strand
GACAAGCTTAAAACGGTGATTGGCCAAAACTGCTTAATCATGGCTTATGTCCATGTAGCACACGATTGTTTGATCGGAAACCATTGTATTCTAGCCAATTCAGTCCAATTAGCCGGACACGTTACGATGGGTGATTTTGCTATTATCGGTGGTTCTTCCGCCGTACATCAATTCGCACATATCGGTCGGCACGTCATGATATCAGGCGGCTCACTCGTGCGCAAAGATGTTCCTCCCTTTACTAAGGCTGGTCGTGAGCCACTTAGCTATGCAGGCATCAATTCCATAGGTTTACGTAGACGTGAATTTAATGATGAGCAAGTAGCTGAAATTCAAGAAACGTATCGCTACATCTACCAAAAAGGCCTAAACAACCAAGATGCGATCACGCAAATCGAACAGCATATTCCAGCCTCAGCGCATCGCGATGAAATTGTCAATTTTGTGCGCGATTCCGAGCGTGGCATCATGAAAGGGTAATGTGCCTATGAAGATCATTGCAACAGGTGTTGAGAAAAAATTCCGTAAAGAATGGATCTTCAAAAACGTAAACGGCACTTTTTCAGCTGGTCATGCCTACGCACTCGTAGGACCCAATGGCACCGGAAAAAGCACACTACTTAAGATTCTAGCCCAATTTTCATTACCTACTCATGGTCAAGTGGAATTCATAGATGCAGATGGAACTCCCATTTCAACACACGAAGCCCATCAATACGTAGCCTATGCCGCGCCGTATGTAGACGTAATAGAAGAATTTACCCTCAGTGAATTAATTGATTTTTTGCAAAAGCTTGGATTCATCCCAGCCGACCTTACCCTACTCAGCTTCGAAAAATACATGGATTTGAGCCCTGGGAAGGCCAAATTGATTAAAAACTATTCCTCCGGCATGCGTCAAAAAATCAAATTGGCCTGCGCACTTCTTTCCCCGCGACCGATTCTTTGCTTAGATGAACCTACATCTAACCTAGATGAAAAAGCTAAACAATGGTTTATCGCTAAACTAAATGAAAATAGAGCGAAGCTAATATTTATTGCTTCGAATGAAGCGCTAGAAATCGCGTTATGCGAACATCAAATCGCCATCGTCGATTATAAAAACTAACGGAACTTCAACCGTAAGCGCAACTGAATCAGCGCAAAAACAATCAGATTAAACCCAATAAAGAAAGCAATACTGCCTAACTCCAGAACGCCCTTACTAATGACTTGGTAATGTTCAAAAAGGGAAATGGTTTCCAGTGAGGTGAGTTCTTGGGGAACTTGCCAACAAACAAAATTGAGGAATACACCGAGCACAAATGCAAGTGCTTGTTTTTCAACTAAAGCAGAGGCTAAACAACTCAATGAAATAAACGAGTAACACAATAACAGGATACTGATATATCCACCCACAACTAAAGAAGCATCATAATTTCCTACCGGATTGCCCAGTTGGCCTATCGAATACACAAATACGAACGTTGGCAATAACACCACCCCTACCACCAAAAACAAGCCAAATACTTTTCCCAGCGTAATTGATTCCATCGAAATGGGCAACGTCCTGAGTAAATCAAATGTCTTTAATTCAAATTCCTCGGCAAATGACCGCATGGCTAAAGCCGGAATAAAGAATAGAAAAAACCAGGGATTTAAATCAAAGAATACGGTTAACTCCGCAAAGCCAAACTCCAAAATATTACCCGTCAAATACCAGACATACAGACTCAGTAGGACATAAAAAGCCACCATCACGCCTAAGCCGATGAACGAACTAAAAAATGCCTTAAACTCTTTTTGGATGATGGCCCACATACCTTACTCGTCAAAAACTGATTTCTCGCGTTTCAAGACACCTGAAACAATCAAACCTAAAATAAACATGAACAAAATGGTTACCAGAACAACAATCACAAATTGTACTCCTGGTCCCATCATCATCTTGGTGATTTTTTCAGCATCCTCAATTTGACTCTCCGTTAAGCCTTGCTCTTCTAGGCGCTCACGTGCTAAATCCAATTGCTTTTGAATCACTCCTTGATCAATGAATTGCAAATAAATGTAATTGAATCCACCTGCAATAACTCCCCAAATAGCCCCTAACAAAGCAGAAGAACCTAATCCTTGGCCATAAGTCATAAAGCCATCATTTTCTGAACGCACCTCACGTAAGGCTAAAACCAAAATGGTCACATTAATAAGTAAGGTAAAGATTGTAGACACCCAGCCCAAAGTTTCTGAGAAATCATCTTCTAAACCCGTGTACTTGGTAATCAGCGTAAATATGAAACTTAATAAACCTCCGATGGCCCCCCATTTTAACATAATTAAACTTGGTGACGTTTTTTGATTTTCCATGTTGATTATTGTTTAAAGTATAATGAGATCAATAAATTGGGTAAAAAGGCAAGCGCTAATTTTTGGCTTAAATCATCTTTAGCTATACTGGCCGCATCTATTCCACGAATGCCTTCTTGTAATTGCGTGTAATAAGCCGCTCCCTCCTGCTGAACAATGGCCTTTTGATACTGAACGAGTTCGTGTAAACTGCCCGCTACATATTCCTGTAACCAGGAAATGCCCAGTTGGCTTTGATAAAAATAATACAATGAAATAGCTGATAGTGCGGCTGTCATGAACACATAAATGTACTGAAAGCCAAAAAGCTGCAAGAAATGAACGGAACTACCACGATTCTTACCCACAAACAAACG
>JAIXRT010000083.1 GCA_027485075.1 Cytophagaceae bacterium | reverse complement strand
TTACCGAGCGCTAATTTATCTACGATATCGAAGAAATAAACCTCCATACCTAAGGCCTCCGCAATGACGGAAATTTGGGTACCGATATTTCCGTAACCGACTAAACCGATTTTCTTACCACGAATTTCATAGGAGTTTGTTGCTGATTTATCCCAAACGCCGGCGTGCATCTTCATAGACTTTTCGAAAATGTTACGGGTCAACATCACCATTAGGCCAATCGATAATTCGACAACACTTCGTGTATTTGAATAAGGTGCATTAAAAACGGCTATCCCACGATTCTCACATTCCGCCAAATCAATTTGATTAGTACCGATGCAAAAAGCACCTACACACATCAATCGCGCGGCATTTGGATGCTCGAGCACTTTCTTTGTCAAATTTGTTTTTGAACGTAAACCGATGATCGAGACATCCTTGATTTTCTCAATCAATTCTTCCTCATCCAATGCCCCCTTCATTAGTTCCACCTGGAAACCTTCTTTTTTAAATAATTGAACGGCCGCTGGATGCACGTTCTCTAATAACAAAACTTTGATGCGTGATTTTGGATAGGACTGTGCCCGACTTAAGCCATTGAGATATAAAAACTCATCCAAAGACGGTACCACAAAATCCGCTTTATCTGTTACCGCTTTACGAGAAACGTTCTCTGTAAACGCGAAAAATTTATTCGCTAAACCAGCCTCACGTAATTCGTAATCTGTATATCCATCACCGATCACGTAGACTTCACCATCTAAGGCCAACGATTGCAACAAACTAACTTTGCCCCGATCTTGTGAAAGCAAGTTGGTTTGATCGTATCCCGTAATAGTTCCGTCGGCCGCATAAGTAAACGTATTCGCAAACACATTGGCAGCAGGAATACCCATTTCTTCTACGACAGGTACGATAAAATCTTTGAAGCCGCTGGAGACAATTAAAATTTGATCGGCATGCTCTTTGATAAACGTTTTGTTGCGCTTAAATGATTCTGAAATTTTTCCTTTTAAGAACGTGATTAATTGGTCTACATGTGAACGATTCGCAGGCAATAACGCCACGCGATCGCGCAATGAATCTGCGAATGAATAATTTCCGGTCATCCCTTTGTCGGTGATTTCGCGAATTTTTCCCACGATCTCACTTTGTTTGGCATTCCCTTCCAACGCAATGCGCGCTAATTCATCGAGGCCCTCGACCTTCGTGAATGTACTGTCAAAATCAATGACAATCGTTAATTGTTCCAGCTCCTTAGTAGACATATAATCAAATTTCAATTTCCTTAAACCACCTGGCAGCCCGTTGCTCGGACCACGTTTCTCCTCGATAATTGCGAGGATAAAACCCGCAATGTCCTCCTTGTTTAGGCAACTCAACCTGAACATGATCAGACTGAATCGCTTCAGGAAGACATTCCTGCGACAAAAAAGGATCGTTTTTTGCATTCACCACGAGGGTCGGAACACGAATACGATCGAGGAAATACAAGGAACTATTTTTTTCATAATAGTCCTCTGCATCCTTAAATCCATGTAATGGGCCTGTTATTACATTATCAAATTCATACAAGCTACCAATAGCGGAAAGCATAGACGGCGTAATATCCTGTGGATATCGGGCCGACTTTTCAGTCACTTTTTCTAATAGCGTTTGTAAGAAGCGATGTGTGTAGAGGCTGTTTTCCCGGCGAGTCAATTGCTGACTACTGCTGGAAAGGTGTAAAGGTACAGAAAATGCTACAGCTTTTCGAATGAATTTTGAAGCTTTTTCCGCTTGTTCCCCCAACCATTTTAGTGTCAAGTTGCCACCTAAACTGAATCCTGCGAGGTAGATATCGCGAACACCCAACGAAATCGCGTGGTTAATCACATGATCTAAATCATCAGTCGCACCACTGTGGTAAAAGCGCAAATTTCGATTTGGCTCACCTGAACAGCTTCGGTAATTCCATGCGAGTGCATGAAAATTCGGCAATGCACGGATCAATCCCGTAACATACGGTCGACGACTACTCCCCTCCAATCCATGCGACACAATAACTAAGGGTTTTTGTGACAGCGTACCCCCGCGCATATACCAATCTAAATCAACAAAGTCACCATCTGGTAATTCCAATCGCTCCGTTTCCGGAAGCATGTCTGGAATTTTCCGAAAAAGTGCCGGGTAAATACTTTGTGTATGACCTTCAGGTAACCAAATGGGAGGCTTGTAAATATGCATTAAATAAAAAAGTCTGGAATTAAAGAGCGATCATCCACCGTAGGATCCACTTTATACGTGCTGAAGTCAGTTATTCCTTCTTCGGCCAAGACCGCATCATCGATAAAATAATGACCCGTACATGTCTTATGATCGCGTGATAAAATGACCGCTGCGGCATCCGCCATGATACTCGGCTTACGCGCATTCCGCATCATATCCGCATTACCTACCGCAAATTCAATTGCGGCAGTGGCGATAATGGTGCGCGGCCAGAGTGAATTAAAAGCAACTTTTCCTTTAAATTCTGCTGCCATGCCCAAGGTTACCAGCGACATACCAAATTTGGCCATCGAGTAAGCGACATGGTGTTGAAACCAACGCGCCTCAAAATTTAATGGTGGTGAAAGGGTTAGGACGTGTGGATTTGCCGACTTAAGTAAATGGGGAAGGCAGGCTTTCGAAACCAAAAAAGTTCCACGGGCATTAACGCCATGCATCAAATCAAATCGTTTCATCTCGGTTTCGAGCGTTCCTGTGAGTTGAATGGCTGAGGCATTATTGATTAAAATATCGATCCCTCCGAACGTTGACACCGCTTGATTGACCGCCTCAATAACCTGATTTTCATCACGAATGTCGACCATGCAAGGCAGGGCACGACCTCCTAAGCGTTCAATCTCTGCGGCGGCGGAAAAAATAGTCCCTTGTAATTTGGGATGAGGTTCAGCTGTTTTGGCAGCGATAATAATGTTTGCGCCTAATGAGGCTAATTTTTTAGCTATTTCTAAACCGATACCTCGAGAGGAACCTGTGATGAAAACTGTTTTGTTTTTGAAGTCCATGTGCGTCTAATTAAACTTTATCTAAATTACGATTTTATTGCAAAGACTTGTCAAATTTTAATTTTTGCGTTGTACTTTTGTGAACTAGTTTTTGCACGAATAATCGAATGATCACACCGTTTAAGTCAGTAAGTATTTCTCATCGCAGCGCACCACTCACCATTCGGGAAATGGTTGCATTGAGCGAGGAAGAAAGTCGGGCATTTACACTCAAGTGTAAAGATTTATTCGGCCTTCAAGAATTATTGATTGTGTCGACCTGCAACCGCACAGAACTATATTACACCTCCCAAGAATCTATTTCAAATGACTTAATCAAGGCATTGCTAATCGAAAAAGGATTAACAAATACCAGCGATTATTTGCATTACTTCATCCAAATGGATGAAACTAACGATTCTTTGAAACACCTTTTTGAGGTTGCCACTGGTTTACAATCTAAAGTGGTAGGTGATTTACAGATTCCAAACCAGATAAAAAAAGCGTATCAATTGGCGGCCGACCTGAATATGGCGGGGCCATATTTGCATCGCTTAATGCATACCATTTTCTATTCTAACAAACGTGTTGCGCAAGAAACCTCGTTCCGCGACGGAGCTGCTTCTGTTTCATATGCCACCGTTGCCCTAGCTGAGGAACTAGCTCAAGCGATCGCCACACCTAAAATCCTCATCTTAGGACTGGGTGAAATAGGAATTGACGTATGTAAAAATTTAGAGGATAAAGATTTTGCTGAGGTGACGGTGATGAATCGGACTTTGGAAAAAGCTGAACGCGTGGCACAAGGGAAAAACTTCCGTGTGGCTCCTTTTGAAGATATGTGCAAGGAAGTAGAAGCAGCTGACATTATCATATCCTCTGTACGGACAGATGCTCCTATCATTACACAAGAGAAATTGAAAGGCATGCAATTGCTTTCATTTAAATATTTCATCGACTTATCCGTTCCTCGGAGCATTGAAGAAGCCGTTGAAAAAGTATCAGGTATCTTATTATACAACATCGATTCGCTGAAAGAACGTGCAGATGAGGCATTAGCTGCCCGTATGGCATCCATCCCAGATGTGCGCGTTATCATTGAAGAAAGTATCGAAAGCTTCAATGATTGGTCCAAAGAAATGGAAGTTTCACCTACCATTCACAAATTAAAAGGTGCTTTGGAACAAATTCGGAAGGAAGAAATTAATCGTCACCTGAAAGGTCTTAGTGCAGAAGAAGTGGAGAAACTAGAAAAAATCACAGCTTCTTTGGTACAAAAAATCATCAAGCAACCGATCATTCATTTGAAAGCAGCTTGCAAACGTGGAGATTCCGAAACGATGGTGGATGTATTGAATGACCTCTTCAACCTCGAGCAATTCGAAGAGCACGAATCCTAATCTTATGGACAGCGAAATACTGACTAAATTGGCCCGCTATTGCGCCTATCAGGAACGCTGTATATCAGAAATCAAACAAAAAATTCAGGAATTAGATTCGGAGGCTGACCATTTGATTTATATCCAATGGTTACAAGAAAATAACTACCTCAACGAAAACAGATTCATCGGACTTTTCATTCGCTCCAAATTCAACCAGAAAAAGTGGGGCCGCGGGAAAATTCAATTTGAATTACGTAAAAAAGGAATTTCAGATGCGGACATACAAGCACATTGGGATGAAATTGCAGAAGCAGATTATTCAGAAGCCCTAAAAGTCTTGTTAGAAAAAAAAGCATCTTCGCTCAAATCAGGAACTCCGAACGAGAAATACCAAAAGTGTTACCGGACAGGTTTGTCCAAAGGCTTCGAGCCCAGTCTCGTTTCACAAGTTCTGAAAGGACTTTTCCCGAAGGGATTTGCATAAAATCATTTTTTTCATACCTTTGGTCCATGGATTTCAAATCAAGTACTTATTACGCAGGTTATTATTACGCAGGATATTACGTCTGCGCGTAACCGGTTTGATAGGTTTTTGATGTTAACTTATTTTCGCCGGCCTGTGAGTCGGCATTTTTATTTTATGAGCTTTTCTATTTCACCCGCTTCGCGTTTAAAGTCCGTAGAGGAATACTATTTCTCCACGAAACTCAAGCAAATCGCTGCATTACGCGCCGCCGGTATTCCGGTCATTAACCTAGGTATAGGTAGTCCAGACCTCGCTCCTGCTACGGAGACAATCGAGGCATTGACTGCGTCCGCAGCTAATCCTGCCAATCACGCCTATCAGGGGTATCAAGGAATTCCTGCCTTACGTGAAGCTTTTGCTACATTTTATGCGAAACACTACGGGGTGACAGTGGATCCAGCTTCTGAAATATTACCATTAATCGGTTCCAAAGAAGGCATTATGCACATCGCCATGGCTTATTTGGAAGCTGGGGATGTGACCTTAATTCCGAATCCGGGCTACCCAACTTACCAGGCAGCGTGTTCATTGGCTGGAGCAACGGTTCAAGCGTATGAATTAACGGAGGCGAATGGATGGTTACCGGATTTGGATGCACTAGACCAACAAGATTTATCAAAAGTGAAAATCATGTGGGTGAATTATCCGCACATGCCCACGGGCGCCAAGGCGGATTTGACGTTCTTTACGAAACTACGTGATTTTGCTATTCGTCATTCCATACTATTAGTCAATGATAATCCATACAGTTTTATCTTGAATGATAATCCCATCAGTATGTTGGCCGTGCCGGGCATGAAGGACGTAGCTATTGAATTAAATTCACTTTCCAAATCCCACAATATGGCCGGTTGGCGCATCGGTGCGGCATTCGGTCGGGCGGAATTATTGGGGCCGGTATTGAAATTCAAGTCTAACATGGATTCGGGCATGTTTTTACCCTTGCAAGAAGCGGCGGTAAAAGCTTTATCTGCAGATGCGCACTGGTTTGCGCGTCAAAATGAAATCTATAAGTCACGACAAAAGAAGGTATTTGAATTACTAGAATTATTGAATTGCGTATATGATTCCGCACAAACAGGCATGTTTGTTTGGGCTCGCGTGCCTGCATCCATTGAATCTGACTATGCACTCTCCGACCAGGTATTGGATGAAAATGCGGTCTTTATTACCCCTGGGGGGATTTTTGGCACACAGGGTAACGGGTATGTACGCATTTCGTTATGTGCCAAAGAAGAGGTTTTTCAAACGGCGATAGATCGCATTAAAAATCACAGCAATGGAATCTAAGAAAGTAGGTATTATTGGAATTGGGTTAATAGGTGGATCCATCGCGAAAGGCTTGCGCGCATCGGGTTGGGCTTCAGAACTTATTGGAATTGAAGCCAATCCGGCTCATGCGATCAAGGCACTTTCCCTGCGGTTAGTTGACGAAGTTTTACCCTTAACCGAAGCCATTGAACGTGTAGACATATTGGTTTGCGCAACACCGGTAGATATTTTAGTTCAAATCATTCCAAATGTTTTGGATCAATTGAAGCCTGGCCAAATCGTGATTGAGGTAGGCTCAACCAAAACACCCGTTTACGAGGCGCTTAAAAATCATCCCAAACGTGCGCAATTTGTTTCGACCCACCCGATGGCTGGAACCGAATTTTCCGG
>JAIXRT010000159.1 GCA_027485075.1 Cytophagaceae bacterium | reverse complement strand
CCTACGTTCAACTGGATAGGCCACCAATCTTTGTTCGTCGTTGCTGAACGCATTCCCGTATGTGGATTGATGCCAGCGTGTGGGTTAACGCCTCCAGCTGCGTGTGGGTTGGCGCCATGTGGATTAGCTGCGTGAGGATTTGCGCCTGCTGCAGCATGTGGATTAGCTGCCGCCGCTGCTGGCTTAACTGAATAATCCTGTGCTTGAGCAGCAAATGAAGCTGCAATCGCACTGATTAATAGTAGTGTTTTCATGATTCTTAATTTTTAGTGGAGCCAAATTACTGGCAAAATATTTATAGAGAAAACTGAAATTTTCTATATTTGGCATAGATAAAATCTATACACGTGAATATACAGCAATTAGAGTACATACTAGCAGTTGACCAATTTAAAAGCTTCTCCAAAGCAGCTGATTATTGTCATGTTACCCAGGCTACCTTGAGTGCGATGGTTAAAAAACTAGAGGAACAGCTGGATATCGTAATTTTTGACCGCAAGGCTAATCCCATTGCCACGACGGAAAACGGGCGGGAGGTTTTGGTTCAGGCCCAACAAGTAGTTGCTCATGCCAATGCATTGCTTTCGTCTTCTAAGGCAATTAATCAGAAAATTGAGGGTAAGGTGAAGTTGGGGATTATACCTACGATTGCGAGTTCGGTTTTGCCTTTGATCATGAAACCGTTAGTGGAAAAGTATCCGCTTCTGCATTTGGAAATTCATGAGGTAACGACGAATCAGATGATTAAAGATTTGCGCGAGGGGAAGTTGGATGTGGGCATTTTGAGCACGCCTATTGCGTCGACTGATTTGGAGACGCAGATTTTATATGTTGAAGATTTGCGGCTGTATGGATATCTGTCTGGTGGCAAACAGCAAATAAGCCAGTCGGCCTTGAGCCAGCAACGTATATTCTTGTTGCAAGAAGGGCATTGTTTACGCGATCAAATTATTCAATTATGTGATTTGAAGAAGAACAAGTCATTACCATCTAATTTGACTGTTGAGTCGAACACCTTTGATACCTTACTGAATCTGGTCGATACGTTTCAGGGAATGACCTTGCTACCATCGTTGTATGTGCGGCAGTTGAGCGAGGGGAGGAAGAAACATCTTTTGGAAATCAGCGATGGCACACTTCGGAGAGAGGTGAGTATTTGTTATTATCGACCTTATGCCAAATGGAATATAATTCGAAGGTTACAAGCTGAAATCACAGAGCTTGTCCAGGGTCATTTGAAATAAAATTTTCATTTTCGGATTTTCATATTAGCTTTGTAATACAAAGTACTTTTTAATATGGAAAATCACGAAGAACAGTTGGCCGCCATCCAAGAGATGCGGGATATGATGGATCAAGCTTCTCGATTCAAATCGATTAGTGGTTTATCGGGAATTTTGGCAGGAATCCTATCGATGGTATGTGTCTATGTTGCTTATCTGATGACGGGCATTTCGCCATTTGAGTCAGAGGCGTTGGAACGGATGTGGAATTCATCACATCAGACTCTTCTCATCATCCTTATCAGTTCCTTGTTTATAATTTGTGTGGGGATTGGGCTGTTTATGGCAATGCGCAATGCACGCGAATCAGGCAAGCGGGCGTGGGACAATGCGGCCAAACGCCTCACCTATAGCCTCGCCATTCCGGTACTTACGGGAGGTATTTTTGCTATTCTATTAGTGCAAGTCGGATTAGTTTCACTTGCGGCCCCTGTTTCACTTCTATTTTATGGACTAGGGTTATTCAGTGCGAGTAAATATACCTTGGACGCCGTACGGTCAGTTGGCCTATGCTTTATCATTTTAGGACTTTTGGCAACGGCTTTTTTAGCGTATGGCATATTGATTTGGGCGCTCGGATTTGGCCTGGTTCATATTTTTTACGGTTTCATCATTTATACCCGATACGAACGTGTCTAATTTATTTCAAGATCTGAATAAGGCTTTTGAAAGTCGGGTCCGACTGGGGATGATGTCCTTGCTGGTGGTTCAGGACGAACTGGATTTTGCGCGATTGAAGGAGTCGCTTCAATTAAGCGACGGCAACTTGGCTAGTCACATGCAAGCCTTAGAAAAACTGGGTTATGTAGAGGTGCGTAAGCAGTTTATCGGCCGTAAGCCCAATACACAATATGCCGCCACGGAATTAGGTAAGCAGGCCTTTGCTCAGCACCTTCTTAGTTTGGAGAAATTAATCAAACAAATGCAATCATAGCATGGAAAATCGCATTAAAGAAAATTTAGATAAGCCTGAGGTATTAGAAAATTTATACCGGGCTAACCCAGCTGTTTTTACAGCTGCATTTCAACAAATCTATCCTGATGTTCAGTCGGAAATTGCTGCACAATTTTGGTACGAGCGCTTGCGCGGGGTTCAATCAGAAATTACCTGGGGGAACTTGAGAGATTGGGTTTTTGTGGGTATTGCTGCGTTGATTGTTGCATTTTTCATGCAAATGCCAGATCTGTTCTCCATCTCGCATGATTTCTATTATCCGCGAAACATGGCATTTTTTGTGTTGCCTGGCATGGCTGGTTTTTTTGTTTTTAAGCAGGGACTGCCTTTCCAGCGTCTTTTATGGCCAGTAGTACTGTTACTTTTTTCCGTTGTTTTTGTGAATTTGCTTCCGGATAATTTGTCGAGCAATACCTTGATTTTGACTTGCTTGCATGTCCCTTTGTTGATGTGGTTTTTAGTTGGTTATATTTTCAGTGGAGCTCAAACGGCAGAAGTAAAAAAGCGGGTCAATTTTCTGCGTTTTCATGGGGACTTGCTTGTTATGAGTGCAGTAATCTTGTTGGCAGGTGGCCTTTTCACAGCCTTAACGATTAATCTTTTCAATTTGATTGACATTAAAATTGAGGATTTTTATTTCCGTTATTTGGTGCTTTCTGTGTTACCTTCTGTGCCTTTGCTTGCAACACTGCTAGTGCACCAAAACCCCACACTGGTCAGTAAAATTTCACCTGTAATTGCCCGAATCTTTACACCACTGGTCACTGTGATGTTAATTTTGTTTTTGTGTGCATTCATTTATTCGGGGAAAGATCCGTACAACGATCGTGATTTCTTACTGATTTTTAACGGGGTATTGGTAGGCGTTATGGCGCTTGTATTATTCTCCGTGAGTGAAGCGACGAAGGAATCATCATCATTTTTCCAACGGATTTCGCTTGTTACCCTAGCTGTTTTGGCGATTGTTAATAATGGGATTGCGCTTTCAGCCATCGCTTTTCGCTTGTTGGAATTAGGTATTACCCCCAATCGTTTAGCGGTTTTTGGAAGTAATATTCTGGTTTTGATTCATTTGATTTTGGTGACCCGCGAGCTACTAGGCTTGATCCGCGGACAAAAGAACCTAGGGGATGTGGAGGCTAGCATGACCTACTTTTTGCCAGTTTATGCGATCTGGGCAGCGCTAGTAAGTTTTGTCTTTCCCTTTGTTTTTTCTTTCCAATAAACTGGTTTTAATTATCAGTTTTTCAAAATCAGTAAAGCCAGCAAACCACTACCTTTGGCAAACCTTGGAGGATTGCCAAAGGTAAGGGAGCATGGTAAGGGAGAGGGCTAAGGGGGGAAATCAGGATAGGAATCTCATTCGATTCTGTGTAAACTTACGTGAATCTCTAGACCTACCATGAAAAAAATACTTGCCCTGGCGCTCATCGCCAGCTCGCTATCGGCCCAGGTGCCCGCGGGCAAAAAAGTCATCAGTTCCTTATATATCTACGACCTCAAGTCGGGAAAATCCGAAAAGATTCTGGAAGAAAAACGCCATTTTGAAGCACCCAATTGGTCACATGATGGATCATTTTTACTCATCAATGCCTATGGGAAACTTGAAAAGGTAAGCCCGAAAGGAGAGAAATTAGGCGAGCTGAATACGGGGACGGTGCAGAAGGCCAACAATGACCATGGATATACCTTTGATGGAAAAACTTTATTTATATCTAGCGGTAAACCTGAGATTAAAGGTGGATCGTCCTTCATTTACAAGGTTGCCGCATCCGGTGGCGAACCGGTACAATTGACCCCTTTGACGCCTTCCTATTGGCATGGCGTTTCGCCAGATTCAAAAACAATGGTCTACTGCGCGGTTAGAAACGGGAATTTTGATATTTATGCCATGTCTACGGATGGAGGCGATGAAATTCGATTAACGACCAACGAGAGTTTAGACGACGGTCCAGAATATTCACCGGATGGCAAGTATATTTACATCAATTCATATCGCTCGGGGATGATGCAAATTTGGCGCATGAAGGCGGATGGTTCTGAGCCT
>JAIXRT010000062.1 GCA_027485075.1 Cytophagaceae bacterium | reverse complement strand
AATCGTCGTGTTTGGGAGCACGATGAGGTGTTCAAAACGTATTTGTCTGATATCCGTGCGATGGGAATTGACATGGAAACAGCGACTATTTTTACAGTAGGCTTTGTCAACAAAATACCTCACGGTGCTTTATTATTGGTTTCCGATAATCCGATGACGCCCGATGGAGTAAAGACGGAGGCATCGGACAAAAAAGTGACTACGAGTTACGTGGAATCACATTTGCAGATAGGCATCGATTCCTTGATCGAACTGGCTAGTTCAGGTGAATCAGTTAAACACTTACGGTTCGATTAATTGCAATGATCGCGGATAACTTGATACGCTTGATTAAACCCTAATTCGCCGGACTTGCTTAAATCAAGGCAACCTGAGGAATCTCCTAGGGCTAATTTGATGATTCCTCTAACGTAGTAGGCTTCGGCATATTTAGGGTTTAACTTAATTGCATTTGAACAATCTTGGATGGCATTGCGTTGATCACCAAGAGAAGATTTGGCTACACCTCTAAAGTAATAGGCTTCCGCGTAGATTGGATTCAAAGAAATAGCTCGGTTATAATCGTCCATGGCCTGTTTTGAATCACCAGACTTTGCTTTGGCAACACCGCGATTGAAGTAAACCTCAGCACGTTCGGTGCTAAATGGTGAAATTTTAACTTTATCAGGTACGCCATTACGAAGTTCATCCAAAAGCACTTTCGTCATTTTGGTGTCATACATAATTTTGGCATTTTCATTATTTCCTAGATCTGCTGATTTGCTGTAATCCTCGATGGCACCCCGTTGGTCACCTAATTTAGCTTTAACAAATGCACGTCCATAATAAGCTTCCACTTTAACGGGATCCATTTCGATGGCTCTAGAAAAGTCTTCAAGCGCACCTTTTTCACCATTTTCTCCGCGGAAATTCTCTAATTGTGTTTTGCAAAATCCAGCAAAATAGTAGTCGTCCGCATTATCAGGGCTTAATTTGATTGCCTCTGCATAATCTTTTAATGCTAAGGTGTAATCTGTTAACTGCATTTTCGCAAAGGCTCGATTGGAGAAATATCCGGAACGTTTAGGGCTTAATTCAATCGCTTTATCGAAGTCCTCTATGCTACCTTTAAAGTCAAGTAATTTTGATTTTGCTTCACCTCTAGCTGCCAAACCTGGTGCATATTCCGGATTTAGTTCAAGAGATTTGTTGAAATCAGAGAGTCCTCCGCGGTAATTTGCGAGTTTCATTTTGGATACACCTCGGCTGTAATAGGCCGTTGCTTCCAAGGGATTTAACCGAATGGCTTCGTTATAATCTTGTATGGCAACTTTGTGATTTTCTTGCTTGCTGTAGCTTTGTCCACGGGCAATAAACGCTTCAAAATACGTGGGTTTTAATTCAATCGCCTTATCAAAATCCAGGATAGCTCCGCGGAAATCTTTCAGATTATATTTTGCGAAACCACGATTGTAAAATGCGATTGGATTAGGGTTAGCTGTATTTTTCTCAATTTCTAAGCTAAAATTGCGAAGGGCATCCGCATAGTTTCCGGTTTTGTTTTGAGTAAGCCCTAACTCCAAATAATCAACGGTTTCTTGCGCGAACAACGATGTTTGAAGGCAGGTGAAAACAAGGATAGCAAGTAGAAATTTGATTTTCATAAATTATTTTTTTGTAAAAATAAGGGAAATCAGCGGCTCAAGAAAACTTGTGTTGCCCCAAATATCAAAATAAGTCCTAAGGTGCGCAAAGCTGTTTTCTTTAAATAGGGATCTATTTCAGCTGGCGTCATTTTATCATTTAACTCCCGAATCATTAATAAAATGGGGTAGTAACCCAAGAGTAATATGATGTTTTGATTATTGTGAATGGGGAAAGATTGGAATAAAGGGTATACGGAAAAACATAAAATACCGGCAATCAATAAGCCCTTTTGGTAATAAAATCCTAGTTTTTTGCCGATGCGTACGGGGATGGAATTCTTGCCTGATTTTCGATCATTTTCTAAATCGCGCAGGTTGTTTAGGTTTAGGACAGCAACAGATAAAAGTCCACATCCACTTGCTGGAAGGAGGGTAGCTAGCTCGAATACATGTGTGTGCAGGAAATAGGTGCCAATTGTTCCGGTCAATCCAAAAAACAGGAATACGGACAAATCTCCAAGCCCCATGTATCCGTATGGACGTTTTCCTACGGTGTATGCAATGGCGGCTGCGATACAGGCAAGACCTAATCCCAAGAACCCAATCCATGTTTGGAGTGAGGCATTTTGTAGGCCAACGGCCAATAAACAAATACCTAGTATAAATGAAATAACCGCTGTGATGCGTACGGCCAACTGCATTTCGGCCTGACTTATTTTGCCAGTTTGAACGGCACGTAGGGCAACTTTGCGGTCATGGGTATCAACTCCATTGGTGAAATCGCCTAAGTCATTCGCAAAGTTGGATAGAATTTGTAAGGCTAATGTTGTCAATACAGCCAAAATAGCAATCGCCCAGTGAAATGATCCCTGAGCGAATGCTAAAGAGTTACCTAATAAAATGCTAGAGACAGCTAGCGGTAAGGTTCGCGGTCGAGCCGCTTCCACCCATCTATTCATTTTTATTTTTTTAACGCTTCAATAAATTCTGGGCTAGTTGGTTTGATCCCCGAAGCAAAGAAATTCGCTAATTCACCTTTTTCATTAATGATGTATTTACAGAAGTTCCAGCTTGGTTCTTTTTCGTTCCAACCGTTTTGTGATTTATCTGAAAGCCATTGGTATAGTTCACATTTCGCAGAACCTTTTACAACTACTTTTTCCATCATTTGGAAGGAAACGCCGTAGTTTAGTTGGCAAAATGAAGCAATTTCTGAATTGCTACCAGGCTCTTGACCTCCAAACTCATTAGCTGGGAAACCTAAAATAACTACATCTTTATTCGCTTTGTGGAATTTCTCCCAATCAGCATATTGTGGTGTATATCCACATTTCGAAGCGGTATTTAACACGATGATTTTTTTACCTTTAAATTGACTGAAGTCAATTACCTTGCCATCAATTCCTTTCATTTTGAATGAGTGGAAATTTTTTCCGGCAACTGCTTCTGTGTTTTCTGGTCTTGATTTAGCCATGTTTTGGGTGAATGGTAAGGCTAACGCCGTTAATAGTGATCCGATTTTCATAAGGCCTACGATCATAATACTAATGATTAAAATGGTGAAAATTAGTTTTTTACGTTTCATTTACATCCGTTCTGGGACGATTACTCCTAATAACTTCGCGGCTTGCTGAATTGTTTTGCCGGTTAGCTCCACTAAAGATAAGCGAATCTTTTGTTTCGTTTCATCTTCTTCATTAATGATGCTCAATTCATTGTAAAATTTATTGAACTCCTTTGCCAAATCATATACATATTGTGCGATGACCGATGGAGCTAATTGCGTGGCTGCTTCCTCAATTTTCAATTTATATTGAGCAACTAAATAGACTAATTCTTTTTCAGCAGCTGCTAGGGTTATCGCTGGGTCTACTGCCCATGTTGTATTTATGTTCAATTCAGTCGCTTTGCGAATAATTGATTTGATGCGTGCGTGTGTGTATTGGATAAATGGACCAGTATTCCCTTGAAAATCAATGGATTCTGCCGGATTAAATAACATGCGTTTTTTCGGGTCAACTTTCAATAAGAAATATTTCAGCGCACCCATGCCTAATTGATTAAATAAAGCATTTGATTCTGCATCCGAAAACCCATCTATTTTCCCAAGTTCTAAGGTACGGTCTTTAGCAGTTTGCACCATCTCAGCCATCAGATCATCTGCATCCACAACGGTACCTTCTCTCGACTTCATTTTTCCGCTAGGTAAATCAACCATACCATACGAAAGGTGGAAATTACCTGTAGAGAACGGTTTGTTCAATTTTTTTAGGATGTGGAAAAGAACCTCAAAATGATAGTCTTGTTCGTTGCCAACTACATAAATAGACTGTTTCGCGCCGAAATCTGTGTATTTTAATTGGGCCGTACCCATATCTTGCGTGATGTATACGGAAGTACCATCTTTACGCAAAACGAGTTTTTCATCCAGCCCTTCTTCTTCTAAATTAATCCAAACCGAACCGTCTGGTTTCTTGTAAAATACGCCTTGGTCTAAGCCTTCGTCTACCAATTTTTTTCCTAATAAATAGGTGTTGGATTCGCGGTAAATTTTGTCAAAATCAACGCCCATTTGCGCGTACGATTTCTCAAAACCGGCAAAAACCCACGAATTCATGCGTTCCCAAAGTGCGAGTACCTCCGGGTCTTGTTGTTCCCAGGCAAGTAACATCGCTTGCGCTTGCAATAGGATAGGAGCTTCTGCTTTCGCTTGGTCTTCTGTTTTCCCGGCTTTTTTTAGCGTTTCAATTTCTTCTTTATAGGCTTTGTCAAAAGCGACATAATATTTACCCACGAGGTGGTCACCTTTTGTACCACTCGATTCAGGCGTTTCTCCTTGGCCAAATAATTGGTAAGCGAGCATCGACTTGCAAATATGAATACCTCGGTCATTGACTAAATTCGTTTTAATGACTTCATAACCAGCCGCTTGCATGATTTGTGCGACCGAATATCCAAGGAAATTATTACGTAAATGTCCTAAGTGTAACGGTTTGTTAGTATTTGGAGATGAATATTCAATTAATACAGTTTCCTTTTTAGGAGCTAGTTGGAACGCTTGGGTGTCCGCTAAGCTTTCCGCCAAAATAGCTACCCAGGTTTTTTCTGTTAAACTTAAATTCAAGAATCCTTGTACGACTTGAAAGCCACTAACTTGATTATTGTTGGCCTGCACAAATTCACCCAACTTTTGAGCGATCATGGGCGGAGCCATGCCAGCTTGTTTGGTGTAGGGAAAAACAACGAATGTAAAGGTGCCTTCAAACTCCTTCTTTGTTTCTTGTAAGCTTAGATCACTAGCTTCAATAGCGAACAATTGACGAAGTCCAAGGCTGATACTTGCACATATGGAATTTTGAATTTGCAACATATTTAAATCAAATAGCGTGTTGATTTTGAAACCGCAAAGGTAGCCAATTACGGGTAAACATTGCTACCTTTGTGCCCATTATGCAAAATCTGTACCAAGATGCAATAGCATCCTTAAAAGCTGGCGGAGTAATTTTATATCCCACGGATACCATTTGGGGCATTGGATGTGATGTGCGTCAAGATGCTGCGATTGAGAAAATTTGGCAAATTAAACAACGACCTGCAGAGAAGGGATTGATCGTTTTAATTTCAAAAATTGAACAATTAAGCGAGTATGTGGAGGAGGTGCCAGAGATTGCATGGGATTTAGTTGAGTTTGCAGAGGATCCGTTGACCGTTATTTATCCAAAAGGGAAAAACGTTTCCAAGCATTTGTTGGGCCCTGATGGCTCTATAGCTATTCGGTTATTGAAAGATGAATTTTGTAAGGGCTTAGTATATCGGTATCAGCGGGCCATTGTTTCGACTTCTGCCAATCTATCAGGGAGTCCATCACCGATTGATTTTGCATCGATTTCTACGGAGATAAAAGATCAAGTTGATTTTATTTTACAAGCTCCTCAGGCAAAGCAAGCAGGTACGAAGCCTTCAAAAATAGTCAAATTAGGGCTTGGGGGTGAATTTTCAATGATTAGATCATAAGTATGCAGGGATTAGCCATCATCGAGGAAGGTATATTTAAACGCATTGGACAAGCAGCGGATCGATTGAACATCGATGCGTATGTGGTAGGAGGGTATGTGAGGGACCATATATTAGGTCGGCCTTGTAAGGATATCGACATTGTTTGTATTGGTTCCGGTATTGAATTGGCTGAGCAAGTTGCTCGGGAGTTTGAATTGCCAGATCACGCAGTGTCTATTTTCAAGAATTTTGGCACGGCGATGTTGAAGGTAGATGATTGGGAGCTTGAGTTTGTGGGTGCTCGAAAAGAGTCTTATCAGCGCGATTCGCGCAAACCGCTCGTCATGGAAGGAACTTTGGCGGATGATCAAAATCGGCGTGATTTCACCATCAATGCATTAGCGGTTCAGTTGAATGAGGCTAATTGGGGACATTTACTTGATCCATTTGGCGGTATAGCGGATATTGAGGCTAAATGCATTCGAACTCCATTGGCGCCTGGAATTACGTTTTCGGATGATCCATTACGGATGATGCGCGCCATTCGGTTTGCTAGCCAGTTAGGCTTTGATATTTTACCGGAGACTTTTGATGCCCTGCAGACAGAGAAAGATCGTTTGTCGATTATCTCTATGGAGCGTATTACGGATGAATTGAATAAGATTATTTTATGTCAAAAGCCTTCATACGGCTTTTTGTTATTAGATGCTTGTGGAATTTTACCCCTTATTTTTCCAGAATTCATGAAATTGAAGGGGGTGGATACGGAAGATGGAAAAGGCCACAAAGATAATTTTTACCACACGCTTCAAGTTCTGGATAATATTGCTTTACATACCAATGACCTCTGGTGGCGCTGGGCAGCCATCTTGCATGATATTGCGAAGCCACAAACGAAACGTTTTGTGCAGGGGAAAGGTTGGACGTTTCATGGCCATGAAGAAATGGGGGCACGTCAGGTTCCTGCCATTTTTAAGCGCTTCAAATTGCCTCTGAATGAAAAAATGAAGTTGGTGCAGAAATTAGTCCGCTTGCACTTAAGACCCATTGCACTCTCTAAAGAAGAAATTACTGATTCTGCTTTACGCCGTTTGTTATTCGAAGCAGGGGAGGAGTTGGAGGCCTTAATGACTCTTTGCAGGGCAGACATTACTTCTAAAAACGGGGATAAAGTCAAACGCTATTTACGCAATTTTGATATCGTTGAGTTGAAATTGAAAGAAGTAGAGGCGAGCGATTCCTTGCGAAATTTCCAGCCTGTTATCACAGGAGAGATTATTATGCACGTTTTTGATTTAGGTCCTGGTAAAGAAATTGGTCAAATTAAAGTGACTATTCGCGAAGCAATTTTAGAGGGTCATATCCGAAATGACTTGGCTTCTGGATGGGATCTACTTGTGCGTGAAGGTGCCAAATTGGGTTTAAGCCCTGTGGTTTCATTGGATGAGTTTCTAAATTTATAAGTCAACTGATTTTCATAATCAGTTTTTTCGCTTTGATGCCTGATAGATTCGTGTAGATTTGTTTTTAATCAATTCGAAGATGTCTCAGCTACTCATTAACCTACGAACTTTACGGGAAGAACGCCACATTTCGCAAGAAGCCGTTGCGTTTAATTTAAAAATCACGCAAAGTACGTACGCTAAAATTGAGGCGGGAAAAACCAAATTAAGTGTAGAACGATTACAAGCAATTGCCGATTATTTTAAGGTGGATGTTCGGGAGTTAATGTAAGCAGCCAACTTACGAGTTGGCTGCTTGAAATTCCATCAATACCTGGTGAATTTTTTCACTCACAGATTTAATTCCTTCGGTAAGGACAATAGGTAAATCCTTAGCTAATGTTTCGTGAGCCACTTCCGGCAAGATATACAGTTTCGTTATTTCGAAATGACCATTAATCGTTAGTTCGATTGTTTGGTTTGTGTTTGTATGTGTTTCTGAAATCAATTGTTTTTGATGATTGATTTTAGCCTGTAGTTCACGGATCGGATCTTGATTCATCTTATTTAGCTAATGTTTTTAATTCATCTGAAAAGGAAATCAAATCTCTAATTACGCCAATGGCCCAATTGAATCCCTCTTCAAAGCCTGATTTGAAATCAGACCACCAATTTCCACCGGAGATTTCATGCATCTCCTGCTGACTCAATTCGAGTCTGTTGAATTTTTCGAGCTCCATATTGTGTTCGATTAATCGATGCGTTAAAGTGCTAAGATGACGGCCGCACCTCCAATTAAATAGACCATAGCGACAACGGTTAAAACGCCACAGATGATGCCTACTATTTCCCAAAAACCTCCTGCTTCCATGTGCATTTGTTCGTGCCAACTAAGTTCAAAATTGCTAAAATTATCCAGGGTAATCCAGTCATTTTTCATTGATTTTCTTGTTTAAAGGTGAATTTGATTTGCGTCGCGATGGCAGTATAAAAGTAGCGGGCTCACCTAAAAATGCGCATTCAATTTTTGACTAGTTCATTCTGTTATTGACTAAAAAACTGATAAAAACAAAAGGCTCCCGAAGGAGCCTTTTGAAAAGAATATAAAATTCAATTACATACGAATGAATAGTTGTTCTTTCGGATAACGTACTTTTTTAGCTGTGGCCATGAAGTCTGCATCTGCATTACGTTCGCCTACTGCCAGCATTAAAACGGAGTGTAAGCCTTGGGAAGCTAAATCTAATAATTCATCCAGTTTAGCAGGCATAAATCCTTCCATTGGAGTTGAATCAATCTGTAATTCAGCTGCTGCTGCGAGTGCAGTTCCCATCGCTAAATATACTTGACGGTCTGCCCAGTTTGCTTGTGCTTCTTGTGGGCGCTTTAACATGGCTCCCGCGATAGCACCACGGTAATCCGCTAATGCTTCCAAAGGAGCATTGCGTGTCTCTGCAACCAATTGAATAAAAGCATCAATTTTTTCTTCTGTTACTTCGTTCCAAGCTGCGAAAACTAATAAGTGAGAGCACTCCGTTACTTGCGGTTGGCCAAAAGCAATCGGTTGAATTTGTGCCCGTAATTCCGGGTTTTCGATAACCAAAACATGGTAGGGTTGTAAACCAAAACCAGAGGCTGATAGGCGGATTGCATCTAATAAGCTTTCAATTTTTTCAGCTGAAACCTTATTTCCATTCATGCGCTTGGCTGCATATCGCCAAGATAAATCAGTAATTAAAGACATATTGTTGATTTTAAAGTAAAAAATAAGCCGAGGATTACCACGTAACCCTCGGCTTGAAAGCGGATAGAATTATTCGCTAACTAATGAAACAACTAACTTGAAATCATCCATGATCGCCTTGTCGCCAATTGAATCAAAGAATTTTTTCGAACCATATTGGATGTTGTAATCCGTACGGTCAATTGTGATCGATGCTTTAGCAGCTACTTTTCCTCCTTTTACTGAAATTTCAGCTGGGAAAGAGATAGATTTTGTGATCCCTTTGATTGTCAAATTACCTGTGATTTGGTTACCTGCAATTTTAGTGATCACAAAAGTAGCCGTTGGGAATTTCTCTACTTCAAAAAAGTCTCCTGAAGAAATGTGACCAATGAACTTTTGGTTATAGTTTGGATCTGTAATGTCTAATGCCTTGATTGTTTTCAAATCAATCGTGAAGTTTCCGCCAACTAATTTGTTGCCATCTACATTCAATGCTCCTGCAGAGATTGCTACAGTTCCGTTGTGCTTACCGGTTACTTTTTCTGCATACCAAGCGATTGAGCTAGATGCTGTGTTAACTTTTACAGGTTTTGGTGCTGCAAAAGAAGAGATGCTCATCACAAGAGCGGCTAAAATTAGGCTTACTTTTTTCATTTTATTTATTGTTTAATTGTTAGTAAATACATTTCTAAATTCGTCCAACAAGTCATTTAATTGACTCATTTTTTCATGGCTAATGCCTTGGAAATTCATCTCCCACGCTTTTTGTACCTGATCGATTTCACTTAATAAGGTTAACCCAGCAGGTAAGATAAGGATGTCAACAGCCCGTCGGTCATGTGGACACTCGCGTCGTAAAACTAAATTCTTCTCTAAAAGTTTATCGACCAAGCGTGAAGCGTTTGACATTTTATCCAACATCCGTTCTGTAATGGCTAAAACGGTCATGGGATTGTTTTGTTGTCCACGTAAAATTCGAAGGACATTGTACTGTTGTGGAGTCAAGCCAAATGGTTTCAATAATTCATGCATTTGCTGCATCATCCAGTTGCCTGTGAAGATAATGTTAACGACCGATTTACTCGTTTCCGAGTTAAACGTACGCTGCTTTAAATCTTCTGAAATCCCCATAACTGAAATTTGATGTAGCAAAATTAAATGTAATTACATTAAATGCAAATGTTTTTAAAATTTATTTTTAAAAACGCCTGATTAAATCTTATTTTTGAACATGCATGATTCATTTAGCCTTCAATTACCTTTTATACTCGCATCAAATTCCCCACGTCGAAAAGAGATTTTGACCCAAGCAGGTTTTCAGTTCGCTGTCTTGCCTTCTGATGTGGATGAGTCATTTCCGACGGATATTCCGCCGCAACAAGTTCCAGTGATGTTGGCCGAGCGTAAAGCCCAAGCGCTCATCGAAAGCTGTGGAAATTCATTAGTACTAGCTGCGGATACGGTAGTGATTTTGGACAATGAAATTTTGAATAAGCCGGCCGATAAGCCAGATGCGCTGCGGATGCTTCAAAAATTATCTGGAAAAACACATGAAGTGGTTACTGGAATCGCTTTGGCTAGTCCGCAAGGTATCATAACGGCCGCAGACTCTGCGAAGGTGCGTTTTAGGGAATTGGCCGACTGGGAGATGGAATGGTATGTGCGCGGTGGCGCCTCACTAGATAAAGCTGGCGCCTATGGTGTGCAAGATTTTATTGGCATGGCTGGCATTGAAAAATTAGAAGGTTCCTTCTATACCGTTATGGGACTACCCATCTACCAGGTGTATCAATTACTCAAGCCTTTTATTCTTGAGTCTAAGCAAATGCCCTTGGGAATTTAGATAGAGAAACTTTCGCCACAACCGCACGTGCGCGAAGCATTTGGATTTTTAAATTGAAAACCTTTTCCATTTAATCCATCCGAGAAATCAAGTTCTGTTCCAGCCAAATACAAGATCGATTTTTTGTCAACCATGATTTTAACTCCCTTATCCTCAAAAATGGCATCATTGTCCTGAGGCGCTGATGCGAAATCCAAATTGTACATTAATCCTGAACAACCACCCCCCTCAACAGCTACGCGAATGTTGAAATCAGTTGTTAATCCTTCTTTTTGACGCAATTCCTTAATGCGGTCTGCGGCCAATTCTGATATCGTGATCATGTGTATCTCGTTTAAATTTCGACACAAATATAGGTAAAATTTGGAATTATTTTGCCTTTATTTAGAGTGAATCTAAATAAAGTGTGGTTTCGTAAAATTTATGGTTTTAATTTTGCAGTCAACTACCATTTCAAAAACAAACGTATGCTGTCAATTACGAATTTACATGCGCAAATCGGCGAGAAAGAAATTCTACGAGGAATTAATTTAGAAGTTAAAGCAGGAGAGGTTCATGCGATCATGGGTCCGAATGGATCAGGAAAATCAACTTTGGCTTCTGTGCTAGCAGGTCGCGAAGATTATGAGGTAACAGATGGTTCTGTCTCATTTTTTGGGAAAGATTTACTCGATTTAGCTCCAGAAGAGCGTGCTGCAGAAGGCGTTTTCTTAGCTTTTCAATATCCAGTGGAGATTCCAGGTGTTTCTACCACCAACTTTATGAAGTCGGCAGTAAATGAAATCCGTAAATATCGCGGTGAAGAACCTTTAGATGCCGTTCAGTTTTTGAAAATGTTTAAAGAGAAGATGGCGTATGTCAATATTGACCAGTCATTATTGTCTCGTTCGTTAAACGAAGGTTTTTCAGGAGGAGAGAAAAAGCGTAATGAGATTTTCCAAATGGCCGTTTTAGCTCCTAAATTGGCGATTTTGGATGAAACTGATTCTGGTTTGGACATCGATGCCTTGCGTATCGTTGCTGAAGGAGTGAATAAATTAAAAAGTCCTGATAATGCCACGATTGTCGTGACTCACTACCAGCGTTTATTAGATTACATCGTTCCTGATTACGTTCACGTATTATACAAAGGACGTATTGTGAAATCAGGTACCAAAGAATTGGCACTTGAACTAGAAGAAAAAGGATACGATTGGATTATTTCAGCATTAGTAGACTAGGTTATGGCCACAGATACATTAGTAACTATTTCACTTCCGAAAGAAAAACAATCCTCATTGGATCGTTTTTTAGCGAAAGGTTTTCCAACCAACAAATGGGAAGAATGGAAATATACCTCATTGAAATCGCTGAATGATATTGAGTGGAATTGGAATACGTCAGAACAGTCCGCTAATTCAGCCGCATTAGCACTAGAAAATACCGTTGAGATTCAGACGCAAAACGGAAAAATGACACTAAAGGGTACTTTGCCCACGGGTGTTGAATATCTTGATTTTGCCAGTTTTGCTGCTCAGAAACCTGAGTTTATGCGGACGTTCAATGAACGGAATCCTATTTTGGATCAAAATTCATTGTATGATTTGAATGATGCATTAGCAAGTTCCCATCAAGTTATTTGGGTTAAAAAAGGGGTGAAGCTCGATAAACCGATCTTACATACCTATTTTGCCTCCGTGAGTATCGCCTCTGCGATACAAATCAAATTATTGATTTACCTGGAAGAAGGTTCATCTTTAACTTGGGTGGATGATTTAGCTTCATCTGAAGACTCAAAATCAATTTTATCTAACTATGTGCAAGAAATTTGGGTATCCAAAAATGCACATTTGACTTTTGTCAAAACACAGGATTTCGGTCTGTCCACCACACATGTGGATCATACGTTTATCAATCAAGAGGACCAAAGTTTAGTAGATATGTTTACCTTTTCACTGAATGGAGGTTTGATTCGTAATAATTTACATTTTTATGTAGATGGCGAACAAGTCGTTTCGAACTTGAATGGTTTATATGTACCAGGTAATAATCAACTTGTGGATTCACACACGGTCGTAGATCACCGCATGCCGAATTCAGAATCGAATGAATTGTACAAGGGAGTTTTACTCGGAAATTCAACGGGAGTGTTTAATGGGAAGATATTTGTTCGTCCTGACGCACAAAAGACCAATGCATTCCAATCGTGTAAAAACGTGTTAGCTTCCGATAAGGCAACCATGAATACCAAACCTCAATTGGAAATTTGGGCAGACGATGTTAAATGTTCCCATGGAACGACTACAGGTCAGCTAAGTGACGAGGCATTATTTTACATGCAATCCCGTGGTATTTCTCAAGATGCAGCCAAGACTTTGTTGATGTTGGCCTTTGTCCAACAAGTCATCGATAAAGTGGAGATTCCTGCATTGAAAGAATCAATTTCGAATCGCGTAGTTACTAAAATACAACAAGCCCTAGGCGTGTAAACATGGCAGAAAAACTAGATCTTAATCTTATTCGGAAGGATTTTCCCATATTAGACCAACAGGTCAATGGGTCTCCTTTGGTCTATTTCGATAATGCGGCTACGACCCAAAAGCCACACGTGGTGATTGATGCATTACACCGGTATTATACCCAGGATAATGCCAATATTCACCGTGGATTACATACGCTGGCGGAACGTGCAACGACCGGATATGAATTAACGCGTACGAAGTTGAAGGACTTTTTACATGCGCCGTCGACAGATCAAATTATATTTACTTCTGGCACCACAGCAGGGATTAATTTAGTTGCCCAGACCTATGGTCGTGCTAATTTTAGGGCAGGTGATGTCATCTTAGTTTCCAATTTAGAACACCATTCGAATATTGTTCCTTGGCAAATGATTGCAGAGGAAACAGGGGCAGCGGTTCAAGTGATTCCAGTAGATGAATTAGGCGTACTTGATATGGTTGCCTATCAATCCCTTTTAACTGATCGTGTGAAGTTGGTTGCCGTAAATCACGTATCCAATGCCATCGGGACAATTAATCCGATTAAGCAAATGATTGATATGGCGCATCGCGTAGGAGCTAAAATCCTCATCGATGGTGCACAATCTGTTGCTCATTTTGATATTGATGTGCAGGACTTGGGAATGGATTTCTTTGTGTTTTCAGCACATAAACTTTTCGGACCAACGGGCGTGGGAGTGTTGTACGGGAAACGTGAACTTTTGGAATCCATGCCACCTTACCAAGGCGGAGGAGAAATGATTAAAGAGGTTAGTTTCTCAGGAACGACCTATAATGAGTTACCGTACAAGTTTGAGGCTGGAACGCCTAATATTGCGGATGTTTATGCGTTTGGATTTGCTTTAGATTACCTAGCATCTTTGCCTCAAAATGCAGTCTGGGAACAAGAAAAAGCATTGTTGGACTACGCCACTGAACAATTAAGTCAAATTGACGGTTTACGTATCGTTGGTCAAGCGCCAGAGAAAATCGCGGTCGTAAGTTTTGTGATTGAAGGGGTGCATCCGCAGGATATCGGTGTATTGTTAGATAAATTTGGTGTGGCTATTCGAACAGGACATCATTGTGCACAGCCATTAATGGCGCGCTATGATTTAGTCGGAACTTGCCGTGCTTCTTTTGCGTTTTACAACACCAAAGAAGAAATTGATCTATTTGTCAAGGCGCTGAAGCGCTGTTTAATGATGTTATCGTAATATGAGCACGATCAATCATACCCAAGATGAATTAATTGACGAGTTTGGTCTTTTTGAAGACTGGGCTGATAAATATGAGTATTTGATTGATTTAGGTAAAAAGCTTTTGCCTATGTCGGAATCATTTAAGACAGAAGAAAATGTCATTAAAGGATGCCAAAGCAAGGTTTGGTTACATGCGGAGAAACAAGGTGATCTCGTTGTTTTTCAGGCAGATTCTGAAGCGATTATCGTGAAAGGAATGATTAGCATGTTGATTCGTGTTTTATCGAATCATACACCAGAAGAAATAATGAAGGCTGATTTATATTTCATTGATCAGATTGGTATGAGTCAGCATTTGGCACAAACTAGATCAAATGGATTAGTGGCGATGGTTAAACAAATGAAGAATTACGCATTAGCATTTAATGCGTTATCTTAAGCAGATATGAGCATGACGGAAGCAGAATTAAAGGAGGAAGTTGTCAAAGCGATTAAAACCGTTTATGACCCCGAAATTCCAGTAGATGTATATGAACTCGGTTTAATCTATGAAATCAAGATTTTCCCTGTTAATAATGTCTATATCTTAATGACGTTAACATCACCATCGTGTCCTTCAGCGGAGAGTATTCCGGTGGATATCGAGAAAGCGGTACGCGAAGTGGAAGGTATTGCAGAGGTTTCTGTGGAACTAACATTTGATCCGCCCTATTCTCAAGATATGATGTCTGAAGTGGCCAAGTTGGAACTTGGATTTATGTAAGTGTGTTTTAAAAACTAAAAATTAGAAATATATGTATCCAGAACATTTAGTACATCCGATGCGGATGGATATCGTTGAAGGTGGATTTCAAGAGTTGAAATCAGCATCTGACGTTGTTGATACGATGGCTAAGCCAGGTACAACGTTATTATTTATCAATTCAGTTTGTGGTTGTTCTGCTTCTACTGCTCGTCCAGGAGTTAAAGCGGCGGTTTCGGCTTCGGCAAAAAAGCCAACAAACCTAGCGACTGTTTTTGCAGGTGTTGATCAAGAATCTACCCAAAAAGCACGTGAGTATACGTTACCATATCCTCCATCATCTCCATCTATCGCATTATTCAAGGATGGTGAGTTAGTTCACTTTGTAGAGCGTCACCACATTGAAGGTCGTTCAGCTGCTTTGATCGCGCAACATTTAGAGGGCGTTTTTGAAGAGTATTGTTAATAAAAAAAAGGAGCTTTTAGGGCTCCTTTTTTATTAGTAAAGAGCCGTTCATTGAACGGCTCTTCTTGTTTTATTGCTTCGGTGCTCCGCCCACAGCTCCTGATTCAGAAGGTGTGTTCTTTGCTTTTTCTGCCATTTTCTTAGCAGCTCCTTCATAGTCACCGGCTTTAATGAATGACATTTTTGTTAAGTCAATCGTCTTACGAATAGCCTCAGTGATTTGCTCTGAAGTCAAGTTTTTAACCTTGTTTTCTAAATCTTCAGACCACTTCATGTTTCTATTTAGGTAGATATTCGAGTTCAAAGTTCCCACTAAAGCATTGTCTTGTGAACGTGTCACTTGCTTAGCTTGCAACCATGATTTCTTCGCTTCATCGATTTCCTTTTGGGTAAATCCTTCTTTCAGCGCTTTTTCGATTTCCTCTTTAAATGCAGCTTCTAACTTAGCTACATTTTCAGGAGCGTAAATTGCATACCCGATAAATGCACCTGATTGGTCAAGTGGACTTGCAACGAATTGAGAACCTACACCATAAGATAATCCATCTTTTTGGCGAATACGGTTCATTAAACGTGAGCTCAAACCACTACCACCGCCTAACATGTAATTACTTAATTCCATGGCAGCATAGTTTGGATCTGAATCATTCATCTTGAGCGGTTGGTATGCTAAGAAAAATGCATTGGCTTTATCAGGCGTTTCAATTGATTTCACTTGACCCATGCCATCTTTGAATTTCTCCTGCACACGTGCATATGGTTTAGGAGATTTCCAATCAGCAAATTCAGTTTTAATTAAGGCCTTAACTGCTGCCTCATCGAAATCACCTACTACAGAGAACGTCGCATTTGAAGCCCCGTAGAATCCTTTATAGAAAGCAATAGCTTCTTCTAACTTCGCGTTTGAATAACGTTCAGTTTGCTCAGCCATGGTCGGCTGGTAACGCACATCATTTTTTGGATAATGTCCAGCTCTCCACTGTCCGAGTAATTCTGAAGCTTTTGCTTGAGGATCACTTTTCTGAGCTTCGATTTGCGTTAAGTTTTCTTGCTTTAACTTTTCAAACTCATCAGCAGGGAAAACAGGTTGCTTTAATGCCTCAGCTACTAATTGCATAGCTGGAATCAAATTCTCACGTGTTGTCTCGATCGATACATTTGCCTGGTAAGCCATACCTGAGATGGATACACGCGCCTTCAGCTTATCCAATTCATCTTGAAACTGCTGACGTGTGTGTTT